>NZ_MQTZ01000014.1 GCF_001939115.1 Leptolyngbya sp. 'hensonii'
CCAAGCCCCTACCCCTTACCCCCGCTGAGGAGAAAGTCTTCTGGGAAGTGATCCAGGGCTATACCAATAAGCAAATTGGAGACCATCTGTTTGTCAGCCCTCGAACAGTGCAAACTCATCTCAGCAACATCTTGAATAAGTTAAAGCTAGAGAACCGTTCCCAGCTCGTTCGCTATGCATTCGAGCATGGCTACAAATTGTCGGCAACCGAGGAAACCTCCTGATTGCCAGACGGAATTTCCTCCCTGGGGGCATACCCCCAGGGGCCCTTCTCTTTACCAGAGAAGGCCATCGAGGCAAAATCGAGACTCTGAACATGGAGCTAAGACTTCGGCCTGCCCCAGGCATAATGGTTTGTTGCCAGACTTCAGTCGATTAGGATAGAAAATCCTCTAGAATTCCTGTAGCGCCCGAACTGTACTCCAACCTGGGGTACATTGATAAATTGCTGCGATTTGACATGAGTTCTTTTGCGACCGATCCGTCTAACACCCATCCAAATGCCCCACAGGCTAACCTTTCCCAGAACCCAGTTCCGCTTCTGAGCAATCGCGGTATTGACTACTGTCCTCTGAAAGAGCTCCTCGCTCAGCAAGACTTTCAGGCTGCCGATCGGCTGACTTTGCAGAAACTATGCGAACTAGCCGGACCAGGGGCTCTGGAGCGCAAGTGGCTTTATTTCACAGAAGTCGCCAGTTTGCCCGATCAAGATTTGCACACCATTGATGCCCTTTGGAAGTTTTACTCTGAAGGCAAATTTGGTTTTTCTGTCCAACGCCAGATCTGGCTAGGGGTGGGAAAAAATTGGGAGAAATTTTGGCCTCGCATCGGCTGGCGATCGGGCAATAATTGGACCCGATATCCTCAAGAATTTATCTGGAACCTCACGGCTCCTGCAGGACACCTGCCCCTTTCCAATCAACTGCGAGGGGTACGAGTCATCGAAGCTCTGTTATGCCATACTGCCTGGACCTCCCCCCTTAGTTCCTAGCCCTGTAGTTCCTGAGCCATAAGGCCTTACAGGATTCAAGTAACTACAGTTTAGGTCATGGTCTATGATCTAACCTAATACCAGTAGCAAGTATAGTCATGACACTTAAGTATTAGTACTGAGAAATGCCCATTCTTGGCCAATCTGGTTCAGGCATGATAATTTTTCCAACTATTACTCAAATTATGTTGATCACGTCTCAAGTTAGGGAATGCTGGGTGTAGATAATTACCAATCCAGTAAATCACCTAAAAGATTTGATCCCCCGTTGTTCTCCTCCCAAATAGTTTGGGCAGTTTTTACAAGCCGGATCGAGTCAAGCGTAATTTCTGTGACAACTAGGAACAGGAGTCGGGGACGTGATGGTAAGGCCTGAGAATCGACTGCTTTATCCGTTCAATGAGACAACCACAATGGACCGAGAGCAGCAGCGCCTGAAAGTTATAGCCGATCTGGCACTTCTAGATGCAACCAGCATCGCAGTATTTGAAGAAGCGACCCAGATGGCCGCCCACCTGCTGGACATGCCAGTATGCACCCTGGGCATTCTTGATCAGGAGCGGGAGTGGCTCAAATCTGCGATCGGGCTCTCCAGATTGGGCGTGATGAATGAGATTGCAACTTCTCGCCAAATTCCCCGACAGGACTCCTTCTCTGTCTCCATTGTTAACAGTCATCAGGCTCTGGTGATTGGAGATGCAGCAACCCACCCCGACTTTGCCCACAGTGCTCTGGTGCATCGCTATCGGATTCGATCCTATCTGGGGGTTCCCCTGCTCAACTCTGCAGGCTATTGTCTGGGTACCCTGGCCGTCATGGATCTGGTCCCTCGTACGTTTACTTCCAGAGATATTGGGTGTCTGGAGTTGGTTGCCCGGTGGAGCATGAGTGAATTTGAGCGCGATCGTTTGACCCACCAGCAACCTGCAGACCCTCCACCGCAGACCCTCGACCAGCAACCTGCTTCAGTGCCCCGTTCTGCAGAAGAGGCTCTCCCAGAGCAGTCTCGCCTGAATCTTATGCGGGTCAGGCTGCTGACCCATCTGACTCAGGAATTGAGAACCCCCCTGACCTCAGTCCTGGGCATGACCAGTGTGCTCCACCGCGAAGTCTATGGCCCTCTCTCTGATAAGCAAAAAGAATATCTGGACATCGTTTACCAGAGCAGTCAATACCTGCTTTCCCTGGTGAATGAGATTGTTGAACTTGGAGCACCGGATACCCATGGAGAAAATCTGACCCTCACTTCTGTGGATCTGGAGATGCTCTGCCAGCAGGTCCTCAATACTCTAGAACAGGCAGCCAGTCGTCGAGAACAGCAGATTCGGCTCTCGATCGAACCAGGCCCTCGAATCTGGACTTTAGACAAAAACAAGGTACGGCAAATTCTGTATCACCTGATCTTCAGTCTGGTGCAATCCTCGAATGCGGGTAGCGTGATTCGCCTCCATGTTTCACGCAAACAACAGCGGTTACAACTTTCAATCTGGGTTTCCAATCCCTGGCTGGGAGAGAGCTTACCCCTGTCAGACCTCTATGGTTTGAACGAAACTGCGGAGAATGACAATCTTCGCGATCGAGAATGGCAGTCCGACTCTTCTCCATCACCGCACCCAGCGGCCATGGGTTCCGCACCCGAGAAATCCCCAGCTTCCCTAGAAGCATCTCGCGATGATCTGGGTCTGGTGCTTAGCCGTCAGTTAGTCGAAATGCATGGGGGGCAAATTTCACTGCAGGGTTCGGTTGAAGTGGGATATCGCTATGTCATCAGCCTGCCTCAAGTGACCCAGGCCGAGATGAGTAGCTAATCCACAAGAGGATACCGGGCAGCCCAGGGTAATCCGCAGGCCACTGGTTGACCCGATCCAAAGCCCTACTGTAGAGTCATGAAGGTTCGCTCAGCCTGTATCAGGAAGGCCGAACTCTACCTGGATGGTCGAGATCGCCCTCTCCTAGCAGGATTCCTTCACCGTAAACGGCTGACCCTTCATGGCTTCTGTTTGGCAACGATTCACCCTGTCCGACTTACCCGATCCAGTCTGGCTTCAGACGAGCCATCTCTATGGTCTGATTGGCTCCCTCCAACTCTGGCGGCGCGGAAGCTGGCTCATGCCCTGGGCAGACACGATCGGCCTGTTATTGCTCAGCCTAGTCTTTGGTTTGGCTCCCTTCGTCTCCAATGCCCTGATCGGGCTATTGCTGGTTGCCTGCGCCGGGTTCTGGCTCATCATCACCCTATCTGACGGGGAAGCAGGCAACCTGACCCGTAAACCTATCCATCTGCTCGTTCTGCTTTACTGGGGAATCGCCACCCTGGCCACTGCCCTCTCACCCGTCCGAAAAGCGGCATTGGTGGGCTGGGGCAAGTTAACTTTGTACCTCCTCCTGTTTGCGCTGATGGCCCAGATCCTAAGATCGGCCCGTCTGCGCTCCTGGCTCATTGGCCTTTATCTGCACATTGCCCTGATAGTCAGTGCCTACGGCATCCGGCAGTGGTTCGACCAAGTTGAGCCGCTAGCCACCTGGAATGATCCGAGCCTGCCTGCAGCCAATGTGACCCGCGTTTATAGTTATCTGGGTAACCCCAATTTGTTAGGGGGGTATCTCCTGCCCGCGATCGCCTTCAGCCTGGCGGCGCTCTTGACCTGGCGGCGATGGGGGCCAAAAGCGCTAGCACTGACCATGCTGATCGTCAACTGTTATTGCCTGCGCTATACAGACAGTCGGGGAGCCTGGATTGGCTTCGTGATTCTCATTTTTGTATTCCTGGTCCTGCTCTGGCTTTCCCAACTCAACCACCTGCCTCCTTTCTGGCAAACCTGGGCTCTCCCAATTGGCCTGGGGGCCTTGGTGGTCCTCCTAGCTCTAGCGATCGTCGCCATCGAACCTATTCGGAATCGTGTATTCAGCATCTTCTTTGGCCGAGGCGATAGCAGCAGCAATTACCGCCTGAATGTCTGGTCAGCGGTCATCGAAATGATTAAAAAACGTCCGATTCTGGGCATTGGGCCAGGAAATACAGCCTTCAACCAGATCTATCCCCTCTTCCAGCGCCCCCGCTACAGCGCCCTCAGCGCCTACTCAATTCTGCTGGAAGTTTCTGTAGAAACCGGTTTCATCGGCCTATCCTGCTTCCTCTGGTTCCTGACCGTTACGTTCAATCAGGGGGTCAAGCATCTGGGAGAACTCCAGACCCGTGCCAATCCTCAGGGCTTCTGGTTAATTGGAGCCATGGCTGCCATGGCTGGCATGCTGGGCCATGGACTGGTTGATACCGTCTGGTATCGCCCTGAAATCAGTATGCTCTGGTGGCTGTCGGTAGCTGTTATTGCCAGTTATGGCCCCTTCAACTCTCCCAGTTCTGTATCGGAGAAGTCTGCTAAGGGAGCCGAATGATACAGATCAGAGACGGCGGGCGTTTTCCCTAGTTTTCGCCACTAGTAATTCTTCATCGCCCGCTCCATCTGGCGCTTATCATCCCGCTTCTTAATGTCTTCCCGCTTATCGTGGAGCTTTTTACCACGAACTAGGGCAATTTCTACCTTGATCCATCCCCGCTTGAGGTACATTTTGAGGGGAACCAGGGTCAACCCCTGCTGTTCAACACGACCAATCAGCTTACGAATTTCCATCCGGTTCAGCAAGAGCTTGCGTGTTCGTCGGGGATCGTGGTTGAAATATTGCCCTGTCGTGTTGTGGGGAGAAATATGGACATTGAGTAGCCAGGCTTCCCCATCCCGAATTAACGCAAACCCATCCCGCAGATTTACTTTACCTGCACGAATCGATTTTACTTCCGTACCTGCCAGGGTCAGCCCAGCCTCATAGGTCTCCAGGACTTCGTATTGAAAGCGAACCTGCCGGTTATCGGCAACGACTTTGAATCCTTCGCCGCGATCGCTCATAGTCTACTGACCCATCCCCTGTGTCTCTATCGAGTGAACGAACATCGCGTCAAAGAACACAGTTCTTCTCTGCATCGTTCTTCCCCCATGATAACTAGAATTGACCTGAGGCACCGGATATCCAGAGTTTGCCAGCCAGACTCAGACCCGCAAACCCCTTGAACGGGTTGACGAAGCGCTAGCTAGACGTTTCCAGGAGAGCCCGATCTTCCCCTGAAGCGGTAGATTGGGCCGGGTCTGGTGTAGCGGAAACATCATTCAAAAGGGCCGGGTCTGTACTTTTCACTGCCGGATCTTCCCGAAGTGCTGATGGGGGCCTTTGAGAAGCACCACAGAGCCGTTGGAGATTCAGGGTCGCCTGATTGGGCAGACGCATGTAGCAGATCGGCTCCGCGCTACGGGCCTTTGGACTTTTGGGGATCGGTTTCGCCACTGCAGGGAGGGTAGCCAAGGGCAGGATCACGATCGTCAGAGCAGTGGCCAGCGAAACAGAGTTGAACATAAATCAATTCTCAAAGTTGTGTGGGTGGATTCAATCAGACTCAACCACCCCCAGCCGCAACAGTTCAGGTTCTTGACCTACAGAACAAACACACTGATTAACCAAATCTCCTGGGAATCAATCCCCCACCCTGATCGTTGACTGTTCCTTCCAACGGAATAGAACCTTTGACTTGAACCCCAGTTGGTTTAATCTTCTAGTCTTAGAATTACCAGGCTCGCCCCACTCCCCGAAATCGAGGGTGTGCCAGTCTCTGCACTGGTGATGGAAACAACCTACCCCTGGAGTAAGATCCCGCTGCCAGGGCCACCCTGCCCCGAAAATAGAATGGGCCAGTTCAAGATCTGTCACGCTCCAATCTGGTTCCTTCCCCGCAGATGTCAGTCCTCCGGAAACAGCACCATCCACCAGATACAGCTTGGGTCAGAAGCTTAGAACAATTCCAACGGATCAATTGCCGAGCCCAGGGAGGCTTTCTGACTCACCTCCGCCAAGCTTTGCATGGACCAGCCCAAATGATTCCGTCAAACCAGGCCCATCCATTAAAGTCCTAATAGGATCAGAAACTGGGAGTCAGATAACCAGAGCCTCTTCAAACATTCACGATTACAACGGCAGCAGCATGAACCTATTTGTTACGGGCGGTGCGGGTTTTATCGGCGCGAACTTTATTTTGCAGGCTCGCCAGCAAGGTTGGGGCCGGGTGGTGAATCTGGATAAGCTGACCTATGCCAGTAATCTCCAGACCCTGGTAGACTTAGAAACCGATCCGGACTACACCTTTGTCCGGGGAGATATTGGCAACCTGGAATTGGTCAACCATCTGTTCGAGCAGTATCAACCGGATGCCGTCATCAACTTTGCGGCTGAAAGCCATGTCGATCGGTCGATTCTGAACCCCCAGGATTTCATTCAGACTAATGTGGTCGGGACTTTCCGCCTCCTGGAAGCAGCCCGCAACTACTGGCAGCATCTGGCCGCAACCCAACGCGATCGGTTTCGCTTCCTGCACGTCTCCACCGATGAGGTCTATGGATCTCTAGGCCCCTCTGATCCAGCCTTCCGGGAAGAGACTCCCTACGCCCCCAACAGCCCCTATGCTGCCTCAAAAGCGGCAGCCGACCATCTGGTGCGAGCTTACTACCACACCTATCACCTCCCCACCCTGACCACCCACTGTTCCAACAACTATGGTCCTCGGCAATTTCCGGAGAAATTGATTCCTCTGATCCTGCTGAATGCCCTGGAAGGGAAACCCCTACCAATTTATGGGGATGGCCAGAATGTGCGGGACTGGCTCTATGTCACAGACCATTGTGAAGCCCTGTATCAGGTCCTGCGCCAAGGCCAGATTGGGGCAACCTACAACATTGGGGGTCAGAATGAGCAGACGAATCTGGCTGTGGTCGAGACGATCTGCACCCTCTTGGACAAACTAGTTCCCCAGGTCGGATTAAGCCGGTCTTCCCTGATTACCTTTGTCAAGGACCGTCCGGGGCACGATCGTCGCTATGCGATCGATTGCAGCAAGATCAGCCGCGAACTGGGGTGGCAGCCCCGGGAAAACTTCGACAGCGGTCTAGCTAAAACCATTCAGTGGTACCTTGACCATCCAGACTGGGTCGCCCAGGTGCGATCGGGAACTTACCAGACCTGGCTTAAACAAAACTATGACAACAGGGAAACTTAGATCATGACTTAAAGGACGGCGCTGCAGACAACGCCGCTTCATCACCCTCCGCGAGAACTTCACCATGAAAGGCATTATTCTGGCCGGTGGGGCAGGGACCAGACTTTATCCCCTGACCCAGGTTGTCAGCAAACAACTGATGGCCGTTTACGACAAGCCCATGATTTACTATCCCCTCTCCGTCCTGATGCTGGCTGGCATTCGCGACATTCTGGTTATCTCCACTCCCCTGGACCTGCCCATGTTCCAGCGTCTGCTCAAAGATGGCAGCCAGTGGGGACTCCAGTTCACATACATAGAACAACCCCGTCCAGAAGGACTGGCCCAGGCTTTTATTTTGGGGAAAGGCTTTATCGGAGAGGAGCCCGTATGCCTGATCCTGGGAGATAACATCTTCTATGGCCATGGTTTTGGTGAAATCCTGAGTCGGGCTGCCCAACTTCAGTCAGGGGGATTGGTCTTCGGCTATCAGGTCACCCAACCCCAGGCCTACGGCGTGATTCAGTTTAATGAGCAGGGGCAAGCGATCGGCATTGAGGAAAAGCCAGCCCGGCCCAAGTCCAAATATGCGGTCCCTGGCCTGTATTTCTATGATGCTCAGGTGGTTGAGATTGCGGCCAGTCTGCAACCCTCAGCCAGGGGGGAACTGGAAATTACGGATGTGAATCTGGCCTATCTGCAGCGGGGGCAGTTGCAGGTGGAAGTACTGGGACGGGGGTATGCCTGGCTGGATACAGGCACCCATGAATCCTTACACCAGGCCGCTAACTTCATTCAAACCCTGGAGGAGCGGCAGGGTTTGAAGATTGCCTGTATTGAAGAAATTGCCTATCGTCGGGGCTATATTGATGCTGCTCAATTAGAGCGTTTGGCCGCACCGATGGCCAAGAGCAGCTATGGTCGTTATTTGCTGGATATTCTGGAGGAGAGTCCGATCGACGCTCAGTTCCATCAGGGATATGCCGCACCCCCTAGCCCCCATTCAAACCTGTAGAGGACGATGCGATGACCACCGTACCCGGAACGCTAACCATTATGGCCACCCCCATTCCCGATGTCCTCTTAATCGAGCCAAGAGTTTTTGGAGACGAGCGTGGTTTTTTTCTGGAAAGCTATAATGCCAAAGTCTGGCAGGCTGAAACAGGCCTCGCCGTCCCCTTTGTCCAGGATAATCATTCCCGATCGGCCCGCCATGTTCTCCGGGGGTTGCATTACCAGATCCAGCAGCCCCAGGGTAAACTGATTCGGGTCATTCTCGGCTCCATCTTCGATGTTGCAGTGGATTTGCGCCGCAGCAGCATCACCTTTGGACAATGGGTTGGGGCCACTTTAACTGCAGACAATAAGCAGCAATTGTGGATCCCACCAGGATTTGCCCATGGATTTCTGGTGCTATCCGACTTTGCAGAAGTCCTGTATAAAACGACCGAGTACTACGCCCCCGAGCATGAGCGATCGCTCCTCTGGAACGATCCCGATCTGGCGATCGACTGGCCTTTAGAAGAAGACCCTATCCTCTCCAGTAAGGACAGGGCCGGGATTTCCCTCCAAGGTGCAGAAGTTTACCCTTAGAGCAGCTCTCGCACATCGGAGACCACACCGGTCACCGCTGCCGCAACGACCATTGCCGGACTCATCAGTAAGGTACGGCCTGAGGCAGATCCCTGGCGACCCTTAAAATTCCGATTCGAAGAGGACGCACTCAACTGGCGACCCTGCAGTTTGTCAGGATTCATCGCCAGACACATGGAACAACCCGGTTCGCGCCATTCAAACCCGGCAGCCTGAAAGATCTGGTCCAGTCCTTCAGCTTCGGCCTGTTGCTTGACCCGTTCCGAACCGGGCACAATGAATGCCTTCACCCCAGGTGCCACCTGCCTTCCCTGGGCAAAGCGAGCCGCTTCCCGCAGATCACTGATGCGACCATTAGTACAACTGCCTACAAAGCAGACATCCACCTTCAAACCCTGAATTGAGGCACCCGGAGTTAAATCCATGTAAGAGTAGGCTTCTGCCGCGATCGCCTGCTCCTCTTCGGGCAGAGTCTCTGGCGTCGGCACCGGCTCATCCACGGCAATACCTTGACCGGGGGTAATCCCCCAGGTAACGGTGGGGGCAATATCAGCGGCATCAAACACGACCCGATCGTCATAAACCGCATCCCCATCACTGCGTAGTTGAGTCCACCAGGCGACAGCTCGCTCCCAGTCTGCACCCTTAGGGGCAAATTCCCGCCCCTGCAGATAATCAAAAGTGATCGGATCGGGATTGACATACCCACAACGGGCACCGCCCTCGATCGCCATGTTACAGACGGTCATCCGGGCTTCCATATCCATCTGGTCGAAGGTGGTGCCTGCAAATTCATAGGCATACCCCACCCCACCTTTCACCCCCAGTTTCCGGATGATATGGAGAATCACATCCTTCGCATAAACACCGGGCCGCAGAGTTCCATCCACTTCTATGCGCCGGACTTTCAACTTGGCCAGAGCCAGGGTCTGACTGGCCAAGACATCCCGCACCTGGCTAGTGCCAATGCCAAAAGCGATCGCTCCAAACGCCCCATGGGTTGAGGTATGGCTATCGCCACAGGCAACCGTCATCCCCGGTTGGGTCAACCCCAATTCCGGCGCAATCACATGGACAATCCCCTGGCGGCCCGAACCAATGTTGTAGAAGGTAATGCCATAATCTTTGCAATTGCGCTCCAGCGCTTGAATCATCTCCTCAGCGAGGTGATCAAGAAACGGACGGGCCTGGTTTTCTGTCGGGACAATGTGATCAACGGTTGCGATCGTGCGCTCCGGGAACAGCACCTGCAGATTCCGCTCTCGCAGGGCTGCAAAAGCCTGAGGGCTGGTCACTTCGTGAATCAGATGCAATCCAATCAAGAGCTGCGTCTGACCAGAAGGTAAAATTCCAACCGTATGCAAATCCCAAACCTTATCGAACAACGTTCCCTTGCTCATCTCTGCCCTTCATTGATCCTTAGCTTAGTGGCACTACAGGCAAGTTCTAATCTTAGCGCATGGCCCATAGCACCCTATGCACAACTCTTACTCTAATGGTTTAAAGGGCAACTGCAGGATAAAGCAAGTTTGCTGATTAGCACTTTCCACCTCGATCGAGCCGCCCAATTGGGCTGCCATTTTCTTCACCAGGGCCAGCCCCAACCCCGTCCCCCCATGTCGCCAGGGATCACTACTGGGAATCCGATAGAACTTATCAAAAATATGGGCCAGCTCACTCGTAGGCAGCTCAATTCCACTATTACAAACACTAATTTGCAGCCAGACAGACGACAAAGAGATCGCCCTAGAAGAACAAGGTAGGGTCGCGAGAGGACACTGTCCAGTTTCTGTGCTTTCCGGTTCCGACATCCCTGAGGGCTCTCGTTCGCGGGAACCCAATCCCATCTCATCCAGCACTCTGACCGCAACGGTAATTTGCTCTCCTGCAGGCGTATATTTACAGGCATTATTCAAAAGCTCAGTCAGAATCCGTTCCAGGTATTTCAAGTCTGTCGTCAATAGGGGCAAGTCAGGTGGAATCTGGATCTGCAGGTGTTGTCGTTGACTGCCTGTTCGCTCCTCAAAAGGCTCTGCGATCGCGGGTATCCAAACCCGCAGGTCAACCTCCATCAGCATGATCGGCTCCACCTGAGCTTCCAGACGGGACAGATCCAGCAAATCATCGATCAGACTAATTTCTCGCTGGCACTCACTGTGCAAAATCTGAAAGTATTCAGCCGCCTGCTCACTAGACTCCAGAAGACCTGTTTTTTGCAAAATAACTCTCAGCATTTGAGCGGCCATTTTGATGCTGGACATTGGGGTCCGCAATTCATGGGAAATCGTACTGAGAAAGTCATCCTTCAAGCGGTGCAACCGTTCCAGCTCTCGCACCTGGGCCTGAGCAGCCTGATAGAGGCGGGACTGGCGCAGGGCGATCGCACATTGGTTCGCCACCTGCTGCACCAGTCGAATTTCCTGGTCGTTGAACCAGTCCTGCTGGTATCGAAATAGCCACATGTCTCCCAGAGACCCCTGATCATCGAACAGAGGGGAGGCCAGGATTGTATATTTGTGGACATTCAGTCGAGCACAGTCAGCCTTCAACGGGCAGAAGTGGCTGTACTGTCCTCGGAAAAGATGCTGGTAAATTGCTGGATCCGTCGATTCTGACAGCAGAAATTCCTGTCCCTTCTGGGGCAACAGGGCAGCATTATATTCATGCCGAATGGTTGAAGTCGTCAAGGCTGCATTGTAAAGCCCTACATCACAACAGAGAACCTGCAGACCAGCCCCCAATTCGTCCACTGCCGTTTGCAAAATCTGGTTTTCGTCCAGGCTATCCCGCACCTTATCGGTAATCCGCTTTAGCAAAGCCTCGAAGTGAAGTGCCTGCCGCAATTCCTGCGTCCGCTGCTGCACCTGTTGCTCTAGCGCAATATTAAATTGCTGAATTTGTTGATAGAGCTGAGACTGATGGATCGCAACTTCCAGCGAAGTCGCCAGTTGTTTCAGCACCTCAATTTCCCAGGCTTGCCAGTGCCGAGGAGCCGAACAGTGGTGAGCAATCAACAATCCCCACAGGTGGGCTCCCTGAAGAATCGGGACAATCAGATTAGCCCTAACTTGAAAGTTCGCCAGCAAGGCCCGATGACAGGGAGCAATCTGAGCCCCATCCAGATCATCAATCGTCGTCACCCGCCCCTGACGATAGGGTTCGACATAGGACTGCTGAAAACAAGGATCAACCACATGACTGCCCAAAATCGGCGACCAGTCTGGCGCTACCGATTCTGTCACCACATCCCCACTCCAGTCTGGCGCAAAGCAGAAAATAATCACCCGATCGGTCTGCAGCAGTTGGCGCACTTCTGCAACGGTCGTATTCAGAATCTCCTTCAAATGCAGGGATTGGCGGATCCGCTGGACAATACTCATCAAGAGTTGTTCCCGCTCTATGCGCAGATGCAGCGCTGCTTCGGTCAGTTTCTGTTCAGTGACATCCCGAGCATTGATCACCATCCCTCGAACCACGGGTTCTGCCAGCAGATTGGTCAGAATGACCTCCAGAACTTTCCAGCAGCCATTTCTGTGTTTAATCCGCCATTCCACACGAGACAGGCTCAACCCAGGCGACTGGATTGCCCGTTCCAGGGTTTGCGTGATCAGGGAACTGTCTTCCGGATGCACTAACTCGAAGACAGGTTTACCGACCACTTCCACAGGGGCATAGCCCAAAACCTTTTCTGCAGAAGAGCTGACAGATTGAACAACACCCTGAGTATCGAGAATGACAACAATATCAGCGGAATTTTGAGTCAAAGCCCGAAAGCGGCGATCGTCCCTCGCTTCAACCGCTGTGGGAGACAGATCTCCATGCAGCTCCTGCTCAGCCGCATCATGCGGGTTAGCACGATCTCGGATCACATCGGAGCAGGGCTGGAAGGGGTCCATAGGATGGTCAGCGGATGATATCATCCCAGGTTATGCTGAGGATTTTCCTGGGGCAGGCACTTTTTCAGGGTCAGGGGTTTATTCCAAGAGTCGCATACTGGTCCCAGGAGAGATGAATTTTATACAAAAATTGACTTCTTCTTCACTGCCATACCGGCAAAAAAGCAACCCTGTCTACCCTGGATGACTGATGAGCAACTGGGATCCTGTGATCTAACAAATCACTGGGGATGGCAATATGTCAGAATTTATAGGATGTAAACGCCTGTCCCATCCTTCCTTGCCCCATGACTGCAACCCTTGCCAACCTGCCCAGCCAATATGAAGCCGCCACCACTGAAGCCAAATGGCAACGAATTTGGGAGGAGCAGGAAGTATTCAAAGCCCATCCAGAAAAGGGAGGCCAACCCTACTGCATTGTGATTCCGCCGCCCAATGTGACGGGCAGTCTCCACATGGGCCATGCCTTTAATACCGCCCTGATGGATGTGCTGGTGCGCTACCACCGGATGCAGGGCGATAACACCCTCTGCCTGCCGGGAACTGACCACGCCAGTATTGCCGTCAGCACCATTCTGGATCGAGAGTTGCGGGCTCAGGGAAAACGACGACAGGATGTGGGCCGAGAGGCTTACCTGAAACGGGCCTGGGAGTGGAAAGCCCAATCCGAGGGGACGATCGTCGATCAACTCCGCCGTCTCGGCCTGTCGGCAGACTGGTCTCGGGAACGGTTCACTTTGGATGAGGGGCTGTCGAAGGCCGTGCTGGAAGCGTTCGTCAAACTCTACCAGGAAGGACTGATCTACCGGGGCAATTATCTGGTGAATTGGTGCCCAGCCAGCCAATCCGCCGTTTCTGACCTGGAAGTGGAAAGTCAGGAAGTTAACGGCCACCTCTGGCACTTCCGCTATCCCCTCACAGATGGGTCTGGTTTCGTAGAAGTGGCCACTACCCGTCCCGAAACCATGCTGGGAGATACGGCGGTTGCCGTGAACCCCCAGGACGATCGCTACCAGCACCTGATCGGCAAAACCCTGACCCTACCAATCATGAATCGGGAAATCCCCATCATCGGGGATGATCTGGTCGATCGGGAGTTTGGCACGGGCTGCGTCAAAGTCACCCCAGCCCATGACCCCAATGACTTTGAAATGGGCTTGCGTCATCAACTCCCCTTTATCAACATCATGAATAAGGACGGCACCCTGAACGAGCATGCCGGTCCTTTTGCTGGGCAAGACCGCTTCGTGGCCCGCAAGAATGTAGTGGCCCGACTGGAAGCGGATGGGGTACTGGTGAGGGTGGAGGATTACCGCCATACCGTGCCCTATAGTGATCGGGGCAAAGTGCCAGTGGAACCCCTCCTGTCCACCCAATGGTTTGTCAAAATCGAGTCCCTGGCCGCTCGAGCCTTAACGTCCCTGGACCAGGACAATTCCCCTTACTTCGTTCCAGAAAAATGGCTGAAGGTCTACCGGGATTGGCTGGTGCGCTTGAAGGATTGGTGCATCTCACGGCAACTCTGGTGGGGCCATCAAATTCCAGCCTGGTATGCCATCAGTGAAACGGGGGGGCAGATTACGGATGAAACTCCCTTTGTGGTCGCCCACCATGAGGCAGAAGCGCGGGAACTGGCGATCGCTCAATTTGGTCCTGACGTGCAACTGGAGCAGGATCCGGATGTGCTGGATACCTGGTTCTCGTCTGGTCTGTGGCCTTTCTCCACCCTGGGCTGGCCAGGGCAAACGGAAGACCTGACCCTTTACTTCCCAACCACGGTGCTCGTCACCGGGTTTGACATCATCTTCTTCTGGGTGGCCCGCATGACCATGATGGCCAGTCACTTCACAGGCCAAATCCCCTTTCGGGATGTATATATCCATGGCCTGGTGCGGGATGAGAACAATAAGAAAATGTCGAAATCGGCGAATAACGGCATTGATCCCCTGCTGCTGATTAACAAGTATGGGGCCGATGCCCTGCGCTACACCCTGATCCGGGAAGTCACCGGAGCCGGTCAGGACATTCGCATGGAGTACAATCGCAAAACGGATGAATCCACATCGGTGGAAGCCTCCCGCAATTTCACCAACAAACTGTGGAACGCCTCCCGGTTTGTCATGATGAATCTGGATGGACAAACGCCAGCGCAGTTGGGGTCGCCCAATCCAGATACCCTGGATCTCAGTGATCGCTGGATTCTGTCTCGCTTCCATCAGGTTGCTCAGCAGACCTGTGACCAGATTGAGCACTATGGCCTGGGAGAAGCCGCTAAAGGTCTATATGAGTTCACCTGGGGCGATTTTTGCGACTGGTACATTGAACTGGTCAAGTCGCGCCTGCAGGGAGACGACCCGACCTCTAGAAAAGCCGTGCAGCAAACCCTGGCCTTGGTCCTGGAGGGCATTTTGAAGCTACTGCACCCCTTCATGCCCCACATTACTGAAGAAATCTGGCATACCCTGACCCAGGCCAGTCCTGATCGCTATCTCGCCCTACAATCCTATCCCCAGGCAGAGGCCACCCTGATCGACCCGACCCTGGAGCGACAGTTTGAGCTCCTATTCGATACCATTCGCACCCTGCGAAACCTGCGGGCAGAAGCCGATATCAAACCAGGGACGAAGATTCGAGCCATTCTGCAAAGCGAGGCAGAAGACGATCGCACCCTCCTGGCCGCCAGTCAGGCTTATATGCAGGATCTGGCCAAGGTGGAGAATCTGACGATCGTGGCAGCGGCTGACATCCAGGAACAGGCGATTGTGGGGGTAACTGGCACCATCCAGGTGATTGTGCCCCTGGCTGGCGTTGTTGATGTGGCCGCCCTCAAAGCCAAGGTGGAGCGGGATTTGAAGAAAGTTGAAGGTGAGATTCAGGCCCTGACCGCCCGTTTGGGCAATGAGGGGTTCATCAGTCGGGCTCCCAAAGAGGTGGTGCAGAGTGCCCAGGATGCTCTGGCTGAAGCTCAGAAGCAGGCTGAGATTCTGCGCGATCGGCTGCAACAGCTTGATAATTTGTAGGCAGACCTATTTGCGGATGTAGTGAACCCAAAGTTCCCCTGAGGCATCAGGGCCGCAGAGCCGCTGCATCAGGGCATAGGGATAAGTCAACCCGGCCCCACTGGCGTTGGTATCGTAGCCGGTCTCCAGCCACTCGCCATAGGGGTCATGCACAATCCAGCCTCGATCGTCGTAGCCAATGATGACCACGACATGCCCAAACCGGGTGAAATAGCCGTGGACAATAGCAGGATAGCCCTTGACCAGCCAGAGTTTGACCTCTTCCCACAGAGCCCGACTTTGAAAGTCATCCTGATACCCGTAGGTTCGGATCAGATGGGCCAGATCACGGGGATCATGACGGCTCAGCCCCCGCAACTCACAATATTTGTACAGCTCATCTTCCAGTTGCACCTGGGGTTGACTGGGTTTCAGACCCAGATAGGTCAGGCACATGGCTACCGCTGTAATATTACAGGCTTCATAAGGATTGTAGGCATTATCAAGCTGGCTCAGATAGGGGACTTTGAGGCGGACTGACATCGATCGACCCTCAGGTAACAGCACCCCATCCTTAAACACATCCACATGATCGGCATAGACCCACCAGGTGTTCTTCTCTTTAAATCGATCAAGTAAAAAAGCCACCTTGAAGTGCTGGCGTGTCTGATCATAGGCAAAGCTATGCAACCGATAACGGCTACCGGCCCGCACCTCTTCCTTGTGATTCTGATCCTTAATTTGATCGCTGGGAATAGGTTGCTGCTTGAGAACCGTATCTTGCACAATCTGGAGCACATACTCAGGCATTGGACTGTCTAGCCCCCGTATTGCCAACCCGTACTCTCTAACAGAAGGGGGGCTCCTTCCCGATGAACAGCGGCGGCAATGACTTCCCCCACAAATACAGTGTGGTCCCCCTGTTCCACCCTGCCCACGACCCGGCATTCCACATATCCCAGGGCCTCCGAAATGATCGGACAACCCGTTTCCCCCAGATAAAATTCTACATCCTCGAACTTATTGCCCACTCGGCGCTGGGGTTTAAAGAACTTCTGGGCCAGATCTTTCTGCCCTGCTTCTAAAACACTGAGGGCAAACACCCCACTGGATTGAATCATGGCATGGGAGCGGGAGTCTTGCTTGACACAATTGACAACCAGGGGCGGCTGAAAGGACGCCTGCATAACCCAACTGGCCGTAAATCCATTCACTTCCTCGCCTTCTTTGACCCCACACACATATAAGCCATGGGGAATTTTCCGCAGCATTGTTTTCTTGGCCTGTTCGTCCAGCACTGGGCACGTCCTTTGATGAAATTTGTAGCAGATTCACACTGTCAGTGTAGTTCAAAATTCCCCGACAAAAACGGCACAACCCCCTCCTGGCATCAGGTCGATCGAAACAGTCGGCTGTACTCCGGATCGTAAAGCCGCGATCGGGCAAGCCCTGCCTGCAAGGCCGGGCTGATGATAAAGAGGGTCGTCCGCGTCAGATTTTCCCGCTGGGTGACAGCAGCCATCTGGGCCAGGGGCACCAAACAGATCTGCTCCTCTGGCCAGCCCAGGCGAAAACAAATGGCCACGGGGGTTTCGCCTGGATAATGTTGCAGCAGTTGGGCCTGGGCTGTGTCCACATGGCGGGCACTTAAATAGAGGCAGAGACTGGCTTGATGGGCCGCCAGACTGGCCAGTTCCTCCCGCTCTGGAACCGTCGTTCGACCACTGATGCGGGTCAGGATAATCGTTTGTACCAGGCCCGGCACCGTTAATTCCACCTGCAAACGAGCAGCAGCCAACTGAAAGGCACTGATGCCAGGAATGACTTCCAAGGGAATCTCGGCAGCCAACAGAGCCTGAATCTGTTCGTGCAGGGTACTGTAAAGACTGGGATCACCGGAATGGAGCCGAACTACAGTCTGGCCCGATCGCACCCGTGCCACCATAATCGGCAGAATATCCTCCAGGGTTTTGTCCGCCGTTCGAATGATCTCTACCTCCGATCGCACATCCTGCAGGATTTGCTCCGGCACTAACGAATCCGCCACCAGGATCACGGCTGCCTGGGACAGGATCTTTTGAGCTTTAACCGTCAGCAGCTCTGGATCTCCGGGGCCAGCGCCCACAATATAGACCTTTGCGGTCATTTTGTTCCCATTCCTTCCGGACGAAGTAGTGCACTTAAGAAGAGTGGTATGGTAGATGCACCCTGATCAGACCCTGGAAGCTGGAATAGCTTCCGGGGCTTTTTCATTGGAGCCGCCAGCTATTCTGCCTGGGTCGCCACCACATCTGGCAAGCGTCGCCGCCAGACATAGAGCCAGGCCAGACCAGCAATCCCAATCAGGATGGCCGTCAGGCTGACCACCTGAGCAATGCGCAGAGGCCCCAACATCAAACTATCGGTCCGCAGGCCCTCAATCCACACCCGGCCCGCACTATAGGTCACCATGTAAACCAGAAATAGAGTCCCCGGTTGTAACTGGGGTTTCCCTTTTAGACCACGAAAGAACAAGGCCAGCAGAAGACCAAACACCATCAGATTCCAGAGAGACTCGTACAGAAAGGTCGGGTGATAGTAAGCAATCTCCTGATAACCTCGGGGTCGCTGGGCTTCTGGGATAAACAGCTTCCAGGGTAAATCGGTGGGACTGCCAAAAGCTTCTGAGTTGAAGAAGTTACCCCAGCGCCCGATCGCCTGTCCCAAAATCAGGGATGGGGCCACCACATCTGCCAATTGCCAGAAAGACAGTTTTTGCAACCGGCAGAAAATCAAGGCTGCCAGCATTCCCCCCAAAATCGCCCCGTGAATTGCAATCCCGCCTTTCCAGATGGCAATAATATCCTGGGGATGGGAAGCATAAGCTTGCCACTCAAACAGCACATAGTAAAGTCGAGCCAATGGAATGGCCCCCACCACCAACCAGATCGCCGCATCCCCCACCAGATCGGGATTGATCCCACGGAGTTTGGCCAGCAACTGGGAGAGCAACACGCCTAACATCACCGCCGATGCAATCAGGAGGCCATACCAGCGCACCGTCCAACTGCCTACCTGAAACACGATCGGCCCCGGAGAGGTGAATTCAAATGCCAGTGGCCCCCAGGTATTTCCAACCTGATCCAGTAGTGTAGAAATATCGATTAGCATAGTTATTCCCCGAAGCAAACAGCGTTGCCTCACTCGCAATGGCTTACGCCCATAATATTCTAGGGGGAAATCGGATTTTTCCTCGACTTGCCTCCCTACCCGCGACCATCCTGCCTCCAATTGCTGTGCTGCCAGGTTCTTCTCCATGCCTCACCCTACGACCGCCGATCCCTCCCCCTCCGTCGCGCCTATCCCCCTGCTGGGTGCGTCTCTCCCAGAACTGACCCGTTGGGTACAGTTACAAGGACAACCGGCCTACCGGGGGCAGCAGTTGCATGAGTGGATTTATCGCCATGGAGCCCGATCGCTGGCGGATATTTCAGTCTTTCCCAAGTCCTGGCGTGCCGGGTTGGCCAACATTCCTGTTGGTCGATCCCTTGTGCACCACCGATCTGCTGCACCCGATGGCACAGTGAAATACCTGCTGGAACTGGCCGATGGTTGCATTGTTGAAACGGTAGGCATCCCCAGCGGCAAGCGTCTGACGGTGTGCGTCTCCTCCCAGGTCGGCTGTCCCATGGCCTGCGATTTTTGTGCCACCGGCAAAGGCGGGTTTATCCGTAACCTGGAACGACACGAAATCGTCGATCAAGTGCTGACGGTGCAGGAAGATTTTCAGCAGCGGGTCAGCAATATTGTCTTTATGGGCATGGGTGAACCTTTGCTGAATACGGAGCAGGTCTTGCAAGCCATCCAGATCTTGAATCAGGATGTGGGCATTGGCCAGCGATCGATGACCCTCTCGACGGTTGGAATTCCCGGTCACATCCGACGACTGGCCAGCCACGAACTGCAGGTCACCCTGGCAGTCAGCCTACATGCCTCCAATCAGGCCCTGCGGGAACAGTTGATCCCCAGTGCCCACCATTACCCCCTGGAGGCATTGCTGGAGGAATGCCGAGACTATGTTCAATTGACGGGCCGCCGGTTGAGCTTTGAGTATATTTTGCTGGCCGGGTTAAACGATCGGCCAGGACATGCCCTGGAACTGGCTAGCCATCTAAAAGGATTTCAGAGTCACGTCAATCTCATCCCCTACAACCCCATCAGCGAAGTAGACTACCAGCGGCCCACGCCCCAGCAGATTCAGGATTTTTTAGATACCCTGAAAAAGCGTCATGTTGCCGCCAGCGTTCGTCGCTCTCGCGGCCTAGTTGCTGATGCCGCCTGCGGTCAGCTCCGAGCTTCACAGGTTAAAGCCACTGGATAGAGCTGACGCAATTTCAGCATACCTGTCCCCGGAGCATAGGACTCCAGCACTCTGCCTGTCAGAGAACAGGTGATCATCAGGTAATCACAAACTTCACATTGCGTGCGCACGACATTACTGCTTGAGAGGTAATGGCGTTCCGCCAAACTGCCGCAATTGGAGCATCGAACCGTTTCAACCGTTTTCATCTTAAACCTCTCATCCATTAAATACCTGAGGGACCCCAAAACACCCAGACAACCGACATACACAACATCCCACCTGCAAAACCCCTGCCTGCACCCCCATACCAAAGCAATCCCTTGAGGTATTGGAGACAAGTCAAGAACCTTCACAAAAGTAAAAGTTGAGAAATAAAACTTAATAAAAATAACAGATTCAGCAAAATAGTTGAGTTGGAGCTCTTCTATTTCCTATTCAATTATTATGTCTAGATTTCTTCAAATTGACAATTTAACTTTAGAGAGGAACACATCATTAAGGGTCAGGGATCAACATAATCAATTGCATTCTCCTGATCTCAACTCATGATCATTACCACTTCAATAGATAGAAAGTTTGAATTCAGGCAGATTGAGACGCAATAGAGCTTAAAAAAACATCTTCACATTTGATATGAATTTACTGGATTAAACCTTTGTTAATAAAAATCGGATCCTGGAGACCTTGCTGGATCACCGTGATCGATTCTGAATCGATCACTTTTAGCTTTAAATCTTTAATCTTTTCTTTATATTTAAGTGTCCTGATCGATTCACTCCTGGAGGATTTCTCAGCAGGATGTTGACCAGGATTCTGGCAAGCATCCTCTCGGACAAGTTCGCATTCAAGCCCTGAAGAAGGTTTTTATGTCTATGCATCGGCATGGGCTACGGTATGATTTCATCGCTGCAGTTTCCATCCAACCTCTATGACTGTCTATCAGGTTCGTCTCATCAATCCTGCCTTAAATCTTGATCGCACCATCCCAGTTCCCGAAGATCAATCCATCCTGGATGAAGCAGAAACTGCTGGGATCCGATTACCATCCGGATGTAAGCAGGGGGAATGCTCAGCCTGCGTCGCCAAAGTGATGGAAGGCCAGGTGGACCAGACTGAACAAAAATTCCTCCGTCCATCTGAAGCCATGGCAGGTTATGTGGTCACCTGTGTCGCTTACCCCCGATCGGACTGCACCCTCCTGACCCATCAGGAGCAGGTTCTCTACCAGTCCTCCCTGTATGCCCAGCCAAAAAATTAATCCTGTCAGGAATCGTTACAATGGGAGGCAGTGATTCACGAATTCTTGCGGAACCGTCAACCCATGACTCTAGCGATTTCTCCTCATACTCTGCTGCTTTCACGGGAACTGCCCACATTAGATTACAGTTCTGCGCCCGATCGCTTCGATGAAACCTGGGAAGCTCCCCTGTCCATCCTGTTGGGTCTGGGTCGAGCAGCCGGAGCTGATTTCGTAGAGTTTTTTCTAGAGAGAGTTAACTATATCAGTTGTCTGGCAGAAGACGATGCGATCACCAGTATCTCTCCCCGATTGTCCAGAGGGGCTGGTGTTCGAGTCTTTCGGGGGAAGGCGGATTGCTACGTCAGCACCAATGATCTCAGTTTCACTGGGTTGAAAGCAGCTCTGGAAAAGGCATTGTCCATTCTGGGCCTCCATCTCCCAGCCCCCAATTCCTATGTTCCAGAAATTAACCTGGAACTCTTGCGAGACTATGCTGTCAAACGCAACAAAGACAACTGGCTAGCTCAATGTAGCTCCATGCGGGAAATGGGGGAGATCCTTCTGGAAGCTAACGATCGGCTCCAACAGCAAGCCAGCCATGTCCAGTCGCGGCGAGCAGCCTACTTCCGGGATTGGCAGGAGGTTCTGGTCGCAGCCAGCGATGGCACCTTTGCCCGAGACATTCGCCTTACCCAATCTGTCGGCCACAATCTGCTCTGTGCTGATGGAGCCAACCGTTCTTCAATCGGAAAGCGCGTCGGGGATACGGGTAATCCAAACTTCCTGCGAACCTGGCAGTACGAAACAGACGCAGCTGAAGTCTCTCAGGCCGCGGGTCAAATGCTGTATGCCGAATACGTGGAGTCGGGGACCTACCCTATTGTGATGGCGAACCATTTTGGGGGTGTGATTTTCCATGAAGCCTGCGGGCATTTGCTCGAAACCACGCAGATTGAGTATAAAACCACCCCCTTCATCGATAAAAAAGGGGAGAAGATCGCCCACGAAAGTCTGACTGCCTGGGATGAGGGTCTGTCCACCGATGCGTTTGGGACGATCGACATGGATGACGAGGGCATGCCTGCTCAGCGAACACTGTTAATCGAAAATGGCATTCTCAAAAACTTCCTCGCTGATCGGGCGGGCTCAGTCCGCACGGGTCATCCCCGCACAGGGAGTGGTCGTCGTCAAAGCTACGCCTACCCGGCTGCCTCGCGCATGCGGAATACCTACATTGCACCGGGAGATTACACCATCGATGATTTATTTGGCTCAATCGATCGGGGCATCTATTGCAAGAAGATGGGTGGCGGCAGTGTTGGGGCTACCGGTCAGTTCAACTTCGCCGTTGAAGAAGCCTACCTGATTGAAAAAGGTCGGCTGTCCAAGCCGCTCAAGGGTGCAACCCTGATTGGGGATGCCCAGGAAATCATGAACAAAATCTCCATGTGTTCCAATGATCTGGGTTTAGCCGCAGGCTTCTGCGGTTCCGTCAGCGGCAATATTTACGTGACGGTGGGTCAACCCCATCTCAAAGTAGACTCCATCACGGTTGGCGGTCGCTAACCCAGTTCCAGAACCTCTCAAGCGAACCCCAAACGCCATCCGCTCCACGAGAGGAGTACTGATTTTGAATTCATGCCTTCCCGATAGCACAGAACTTGAATTGAGGAATAGAATGGTGCTGAACATTCAGACTCTGGCCGCTCAGGCCCAAACTACCGCTGCTAAGCTCGGCATTCAGAAGTTTGACATTTATGGGTCTTCAATCGACGAAACAAGTGCTCAAGTCGATCAGGGAGAGCCCAAGCAGGTAGAAGCGTCCAATCGCTCCAGTGTGATTGTGCGGGTCTGGAATGACGATCGCACCATGGGCGTCACCAGCACCACCGATGTTGAACCAAATGGACTAGAACTGGCCTTTCAAACCGCCTATGAAGCCAGTTTCTTTGGGGTTAAGGAGCATGTGCCTGACTTCAGTCCGGAAGCAACTACCCCCATCCCAGCGCAGCCTCACCATCCAGTCGAGCAGGCTCCCGTTTCTGACCTAGTGGAAAAACTGATTGCAGCAGAGAAAGCACTTCTGGCTGCCCATCCAGCCATTCAAGGGGTTCCCTACAATGGTCTGGCTCAACGAGATGTGGAGCGGTTTTACCTCAATAGTGAGGGGGCAGCCCGGAGTGAAGCCCGATCGATCACTTCTATCTATCTCTATACCAAAGCCGAAGAGGAAGGGAAAAAACCCCGTAGTGCCGGTTCCTTTCGGATTAGTGAAAACTTGGGTCAGCTAGATATCGAGGGTTGCCTGAAAGAGGCAGCTGAAAAAACAATTAGCCACTTAAACTACGCAAAAATCAAGTCTGGCAAATATCGGGTCGTATTTTCGCCAGAGGCATTCCTGAGTCTATTGGGAGCTTTCTCCAATATCTGGAATGCTCAAAATATTCTGGATCACCAGAGTCTCTCGACCCCAGAATCCTTGGGTCAGACGATCGCAGTTCCCTTGCTCTGCGTGGCAGACGATGCTCTCCACCCGGCTAATGTGGCTCAGGAAGCCTTTGATGGTGAGGGCACCCCGACCCACCGTGTTCCTTTGATTACGAATGGCATCTTAACTGGCTTCCTCCATAGCGCTGGCACAGCCAAGCGTCTGAATGCCCAACCCACTGGTCATGCCAGCATTGGGGCCAAAGTCAGTGTAGGTGCTCATTTCTACCATGTTTACTCGGAAGGTACTGAAAACCCAGACTACAACCTGGACCGAGCAGAGAATGTCATTTTCATTGATGACTTACACGCGCTGCATGCCGGTGTAAAGGCCTTACAGGGGTCCTTCTCCTTACCCTTTGACGGTTGGCTGATCCAGCAGGGGCAACGGACAAGCATTGAGGCTGCTACCGTTGCCGGTGATTTCCTGGAACTGTTGAAGTCGATCGTTTATGTGGAGAAGGAGGCTGAACTCACGCCTGCTGGGGTTTGTCCCAGGGTCTGGGTTGAGGCCCTGTCCATTACAGGCGAGTAGCTGTCTAACTCACCCCGCTGCCGAATTTCAGCCAGGATTGGTTCCAGAGCAACTTCTAGCTGGGTTTTCCCATAGATTGAGCCGTCAGGCATCGTCGTTTGAGTCAGCTTGGCTCCAACTAAATTAGCCCCACTCAAATCTGCACCCTGAAGATTAGCCCCACTCAAATCCGCATTCTTAAAATCGACATCTCGCAGATCCGCACCCTGAAGATTCGCGCGGGTCAGACTGGCCCAGCTCAAATTCGCCCCTTTGAAGCTCACTTCACTTAAATTAGCACCACTCAAGCCAACGCCAGACAAGTTCGCCTGGGTGAAATTGGAGCGATGCAAATTTGAGCGATGCAATCTTGCTCGCATGAAGTTCATGTGACTGAAATCTGCTTCGCTCCAATGGACTCCTGTGAAATCCAACCTAGAAAAGTCAGGTTGCATGGTCGGATTCATTTTTCTCCAACGATTCCAGGAATTTGTGCCCTGTTGAAGTAAGCCAATATAATCTTCAATTTCCATACATCACCCTCACTACCAAACCCCTATCTTGGCGGCCCATGTCACACCTCTTGAGATCGAGGCGATATCCGCAAAGATGTCACCCATAATAGTCAGTCCAGAGGCGGATCCACCACCTATTCCTATGAATTCACCCGTAAATCAGAAAAAATGCCCAAAAGCGAACACCCTACCTTGCAAGATAGGGTGTAACCAGAAAATCAACATTTCTTGAAATGATCCACTACGTTGAACGTGCCCCGCATCTAGCTCAGAGAAGCATGGCTACGATCGTAGGAACCCATAGCAGAAGAATGGGGTTTGCCCTGAATGTGATTCCAGAACTGAGGCACTTCAGCAGGGATACCCACTTCGGCAGCAGCGCGGCTCAGCATAGATTGCTGACGATTCTTGATCAGTTGATGATGACGGGTCATCAATGCCCGAGCTTGATCTTGAGTAGACATTTGCCTGTCCTCCAATTTTTTACCTGTTTCAGCCTTTCTTTTAATAAACTACCACAGAATTCTGTATCAAAAACTACAGAATTGTATTTTTTACAATTTTTAATCCTATCTCGCTAGCATTGCCCACACCAGCATCCTGCCAAAGCGATGCATGCAAAATCTTTACGGGGGCATCCACTTCCAGCTCATGGTGCTGCGATCTTAGGATCACAGATTAAATTAAGTGAATTAGTGGGGTGCAGGGGTATTCCCCCAACCCCCTGCTGAAATTAAATCCACGTTCCTTAGATGGATGGAACCGATGTGAAACGGATATCCTGCTCCAGGAGCACTGCTGCAGCAGTATTCGACAAAGGTTTAGCAAAGAAATATCCCTGGCCATATTCACAGTTGAGTCTCTCCAGGCGATCTCGCTGAATCGCAGTCTCAATTCCTTCTGCCACCACATCCATGCCCAGGGTATGACCCAACACAATAATGGTCTGAACGATCGCTGCGTCTCCTGTTGCATCAATTTGATTGACAAAGGAGCGATCGACTTTGAGGGTATCGATCGGGAGGCGATGCAGATGACTGAGGGAAGAATAACCAGTGCCAAAATCATCCAGGCTAAGGCGTACATTCAACGCCTTCAAGCGCTGAAGTAGCACGATCGTGGCTTCAATATCTGACATGGCCATACTCTCTGTAATTTCCAGCTTCAGGCTACAGCCATCCAACCCGGTAGACCTGAGGGTCTGCTCCACATGTTCGACCAAACCCGGCTGGGTAAATTGCTGACTGGACAGATTAACGCTAACGACCAGGGGAGGATTGGGCTGAAATTGAGCCTGCCAGAGACTGATTTGATTGCAGGCAGCATGAATAATCCATTGCCCCAGCGGCACAATTAACCCAATTTCTTCAGCAACAGGAATAAATTCACTGGGCGGAATAAAACCTTCCTGGGGATGAGGCCAGCGCAACAACGCCTCAAAACCCGTTACTCTACCCGATTTCAAAACGACGATCGGCTGATAATGGAGCTGAAACTCCTGCTGCTCCAGGGCCCGGTGCAGCTCAGTTTCCAGTTGCAGGCGACGCACAATCTGGGTCCGCATACCCACAGCAAAGACCTCGTGCCGGGATTTTCCTGCTGCTTTGGCCCGATACATCGCCGTATGAGCATCCCGAAGCAAGTCATCCGCCTTACAGTCCTGGCCCATAGGGTTGAGGGCAATCCCCATACTGGCACTGGTAAAAATTTCCTGCCGCTGAATCAGGAAAGGAATGGTCATCTCTTCCGTAATTTGTTCAATCAGGTGAGGCAGTTCTGTGGCATCCTGGACTCCCGGTAGAGCAACAGCAAATTCATCCCCCCCCACCCGAGCCAGCAACGTAGATTTTGGGAGGCAGGCTTTTAACCGCTGGCTGGCCTTGATTAACAGTTGATCACCAGCTTGGTGACCCATACTATCGTTAATCGCCTTAAATCGATCGAGCCCAATCAGTACAACGGCCAGCATAGAAGCTTGAGCCTGTTGCCCATCCCGTTCAATCGTCCCTTCCACCAGGTGCTTACCGGCTCGACGAGAATGGCGGATCATCCAATGCAATCGCTGCAAGAAAAAAGCTCGATTCGGTAACCCGGAGAGCGCATCATGAAAGGCGTTATACAGCAGTTTGTAGGCCACAACCCCTGCTCCCGTAATCATCAGGGTTAGTGCTGGGGCAACCACAGGAACCCAACCGGACCGGGTAAAGATTATAAAGGAAAGGCATCCCAGACTGCCGAGAGCCACGATTGTGACCAGTCCCAGAGCCACCGGGTGCTGTAATCGCCAGACCAGAATGCCACCGACTAAAGCCCAACCCCACATCCAAAGCAATTCCGCCCATTGCGGCCAGAACCAGAACAGCGGCTGTCCATCCAGAACTGTACTTAAAATCTGGCTGATCAGTTGGGCATGAATCGTGACCCCCGTCGCCATGTCGGTATTTTCTCGATCAGCTGCGCTGTAGGGTGTCGTGAACAAATCTTTGAGGCTGGGAGCTGTACTCCCAATCAGCACAATTTTGCCTCTGACCAGAGCTGGGTCAAAATCCTGATTCAGCACCTGAGTCACCGAAACTTGGGGAGCCACTTGATGTCGCGATCGATAGGCCAGGAGAATTTGGTACCCCGAATTATCAATCTTCTGATATCCACCAGAAGTTGGGTCCAAAGCTGTGAATGTGGTGTTGCCAATATAGAGGGCATGATCATCTGCTTTGAACGGATACTCACGTTCATCCAGATATTGCAGACTGATCCGCAGGGAAAAGGAGTACAGATCAGTTCTTTCCGCAGAGGTAAATAAAAAATTTCGTCGTATAACGTTATCGGGATCGTGGACCAGATCATTAAAGCCAATGCGCTCTATGGGAAGACCTGGAATTGCCGGAACCCCATCCCCATTAGGATCACGTAACTTCTCAATGGTGATCACATTGGGAGCTTGCAGTTGCTGCAACAGTTCCTGGTGGCCTGGAGGTTGAGGAATATTACGGTACATGTCCAGACCGATCACTTTAGGCTGGTGCACCTGCAGATTTCGGATCAACTTTGCCAGAGTTTCATCTTTCAGGGGCCACTGATTTTGGTTAATGTCTGATTCGGTCAGAGCGACAATCAAGAGACGGGAGTCAATCCCTTTGTCTGGCTGCGATCGCACCATTTGATCGTAGGCCAGTAGCTCTGCAGATTGCAGCATTCCCAATTGCTTGCCCCCTGCCACCAGACCAGTGACCAGCAGGCTAATGGCTATGATAGAGGGTCTGACCCCAGATACAACAGCCTGAAGATGACTCCACTTGAAGCGACGTTCTGTAGTCATACGCAGCAAAAACTTGAACGATCTGGTATTTTGCGGAATACCAGCGGCAACCAATGTATTTGTATTAACACTAGCAGAGCCTTTATTTCCATTCGAGTCTTCATAAAGTTATCCGGAAGGTTCAGTAGCTCCCCCAGGACACAACTGCCAAGCTAGGGCGATTCTAATTTTTTCTATATACGTAATTTAGCGATTGTAAGAATGCTTGTCAGTCTGACATGCTAATGAAGAGATCAGGCACTGGCATTCATTATGCGTAAGGTAACTATGGTTAGACTGACAATTGCAGTTTCGTTCGCCGCTTTACTCCTCCCTTTATTGTCTCCAGCCGCTGAAGCAAAACGAGAAGGAGTGCCAAAAGGACGCAGTGGTGGTGGCACACGCTGGGCTACTCCACAACCTAAAGCAACTGTTTCTCTAAAGCAGAAGCTGAATGCAATGTCTTTTGCGTCGAGGAACAGTTTACCGACCAAGCTTAAGCTTAAAGTGATCTACGGCTAGTCAACTGTCTCAAACCTGAGCACTGACCCAGAATATATTGCAGGCGTTCAACCTGGAGAAAATACGGATCCCTGAGGGAAGGTGCTTCATGAGATCTTTATACAGAGCAGTTGCGCTTGCGTGAAGTTCAAACTTGTCGCCCTAAACATCAATGATTTGTTTGGAGGTAGATAACCTCTATTCAGGCGCATTATTTCATGCCCGTTATTTCAAGCCTATTATTTCAAGTCTATTTCTACTCAAATACTTCACTGCCCATGAGAAAAGATCAGGAAGATTATGGTGGCAGTTCAGGAAGATCATAATGAAGCACAGTAGCGTTACGCTGAACCGTCTCCAGCATATCTTTGAGTTGGTTGAGCTGTACCTGTAGTGTATCTACCTGCTTACCCGCTTCATATTTACGCCTGAGCGCAGCCCGAGCCAGATCTTCTCGCCCCTGTTGCAAGGCCGAACGAGCTACTCGCTGCCAACTATCCCGATCGTTTTTTGCCTGTTCATAGCGGGGTTGAATTTCTTGCCGAGCCGCCGCAATATTCAGCCATGCCTGACGAACCGTTTCAGGCACCTGCTCCTGATCAGCCGTAGTGATGGCCTGCCGTACCATATCATACAGGTCATAGCCACCGACATGCCCCCGACCTAGTAGATAATCACGCACTTGCAAACTTTCATGCCGCCCGGTTTTACACCAGTTTGCGAAGTGCTCACAGTTATTGAAAATCAGGTTGTACTTCTGTTCACCCAGACGGCTCTCAGCCCTGTGAATAACCACATCAGGCACATAGCTGACATCATACTGTTTAACATAGAGTGAACGGTTACTGGAAAACACCGCCATGGAAGTGCGGGCGATCGTTTCCTTGCCCTTCTGATAGTGAATGACCGTGCCATCGCCACAATCAATCCCATGGTGTTCGTACAGACCAGGAACATTGTAAAAATCTCGGATAGTGTAGATCTGGTCTCCTCTAGCCATAATTGCAGGAGCTAGTCTTCCCGACGGGTTACATTTTCCTCAGGAGGAGCCGTTTGAGGCCGGGTGAGGAATGTGGGCGGCACCTTAAATGCTTCGCCTGTGCTGGATGGACTGGGTCGTTTCTCTGCATTGGCCTTGGTTTTCACGTCATGGGGTGCACTGCCAATTAAGATTTGAATCTTAGGACCGGAAGTGCCCAAACGAATCACCATCCCATCCAACACCTTAGTTTGGGTAATCCGTTCCCCATTGACAAAAGTTCCATTCGTGCCGCGAGAAATCACCTCCCAGCCAAAAGTCTGTCGCTGCAACTCCACATGCAATCGAGAGACAACCGCACTGTGAACAACAACCTCATTTTCCTTAGCTCGCCCAATACGGACCACAGATTCACTCTCAAAGGTCCAGCTTTGGACGGGAATGGGTTGGGTTGGATGTAGCAAGTTCAAGATAATCACTGGGTCAGATATCCCTGAAAATTCTGTTGAGATCTGCTTGGACTGCCAACTGGGGAGCCTGATGCTCTAAGCCTAACACTAAATTTTACAGGCTACTTCTAGCCAGGTTATCTCGCTGGAGTCTAGCTCTGGTGACAGTTTTTCGACAACCATCTCGTTGTAATTCTTCAACCACTCCTGCTGCCTGGAATCCAAACAGCTTAAATCAATCAACTGCCGCTCAAAGGGGACATAAGTCAGCGGTTCAAATCCATACCACTTTATCGCAGCTGGATCGGACAGAGCCATAGCCTCAGGAGTCAAATCTCGAACAACATAGAGATTTTCGATCCGAATTCCACCCCAATCAGCCCTATAGTATCCCGGCTCAATACTCGTCACCATTCCCGGCTCCAAAGGCTCATTCACCCGTTTGCTGATCCCATTAGGTCCTTCATGCACGTTCAGGAAAGCCCCCACCCCGTGCCCAGTCCCATGACCATAATCCAATCCTGCTCGCCAGAGATCTGAGCGGGCAATACCATCCAATTGACTCCCCGTCGTCCCCTTGGGAAATCGCTGCATCGCGCAGTTAATATGGGCTTTCAACACCTCTGTATAACACTTAATTTGCTCTGGTGTGGGTTCTCCCACGATCGTGGTGCGGGTGTCGTCCGTTGTTCCCCCCATAAACTGACAGCCAGAATCCAGCAGCAAAAATTCTCTGGATTCCAGCCATCGCTGAGAATTCGGGGTGCCATAGTGAACGATGGAACTATTGGCCCCAGCGGCTGCGATTGTATTAAAACTCAGCCCCTGAAAACCTGGTTCAGCCGCATAAAACTGTTCAATCGTAGCTGCCACATCCGCTTCACTCAGGGGGTTGCCCAATGCCAGTTGTTCCGATAACCACTTGAGCGTGCGCGTTTTGGCGCGACTGGCCTTCAAGTTAGCGGCCTGCATTTGTTCAATCTCAGTTTTATTCTTACGGGCCTTCAGCCCCTCGATCGGATGGGTAGCTTCGACAATCTGTATCCCAGGTACAGTCAGCAATAATGCCTGAGTCCCCCGGGTAGTATGCCGACCATCCAGCAACACCCGCTGACCCGGTCGCGCCACCAGCGTCACCAGGGTCTCAGCATAGCGATCATAGGGCAGCAGATTCACCTGTTTCGACAGATCTGCAGCGATATCGGCGTTCACCCGCTCCAGATTGGTAAACAAGAATCCCTGATCTGGGGTCACGATCGCATAGGCGATAAACACCGGGTTATAGGGAATATCCCACCCCCGCAGATTAAATAGCCAGGAAATTTGATCCAGCCGGGTCACTGGTAAAATTTGGGCTCTAGCCTTCTGGAGGGCTGCTCGAACTCGCCGCAGTTTCTCACCTACAGACTCCCCTGCCAGTTCATCAGGGACGCTAAAGATGGCTGACTCCCCATAAGGAGGAAGGGTTTCCATCTCCGCCCAGGGACTTTGTTGCCGCACCCGATCCACCAGATTTTCAGCAACTGGGACCAGGTCAACACCCGCCAGTTTCAGTTTTCTCTCCAAATCCTGGTAATGCCCCATCGCCAACGTAAAGGGATCAAAGCCCAGGCGGAACATACGACCAGCCGCATCTGCCGCCTGCCCAAGACTTTCCAGCATTTCTTCCAGCGTCTTCTGCCCTTCCAAGCCCAATTTAGACACTTGGATCAGCGAACTCTCCACCTGCAGATCGGCCTGCTCGTGATAGCGTGAATCGACAAACAGCCAGGCCTGGTCCTGAGCAACCAGGAACTCCCCCGCCGATCCTGTAAACCCGCTCAGCCAGTCCCGACGTTGCTTCGCCTGCGGCACATACTCATTCAGATGCTCATCCGCAGAAGGGACGAGATAGCCATCCAGCCCATAGTCAGCCAGCAGCAACCGCAAAGCATCCAGGCGAGCAGCAGGGGAAAGAGTTTTATGGTGCAGAAGGTCCAGGGAAGTCATAGGCTTCAAGTGTACAGTGCAACGAAGCGGCAAATAATGAAAAAACCGGAATACCGCCAGCGAAATCAGACGAGATCATGCCCCAATGCAGCATGAGTCCATGATGACAACTGACGATACCAGAAATATTTATATTTTAGAGATCCTGGTAGAGATTCTGGGATGAACCTGGTCATTTTTCCGGGTGAGATGCTAACCATTTTACCGATCGCGACTTCAGTTCCGCTGCGACATCCTGAAGACAGACCGCATTCATGATTTTTCCCCATCCACAGCCTAGAGGAGCCCTATGACCCCAGTGCCAGAGATATCCAGTGTTTTGGCCGCTTTGTCCGATCGGCTAGCCGACAGCATCGACAAAGCTGGCCATGCCCTTGTGGCAATTAATGCCCGTCGTCGCATTCCCTCCAGTGGCGTCATCTGGCAACCAGGCATCGTCGTCACCGCCGACCACACGGTTCGACGCGATGAGGAAATCGGCGTCACCCTGGCCAGCGGCCAAACGGTCACAGCGACTGTTCTGGGTCGAGATCCGAGCACCGATCTTGCGGTGTTGAACGTGATGGAGGAAAGCCCGGCCACGATCGACCTGGGAGATCCGACCCAATTACGGGTGGGCCATCTGGCCTTAGCGGTGGGCCGATCAGCCGAACGGGGTCTGGGAGCCAGCCTGGGCATGGTCAGTGCCTTGGGAGGTCCCTGGCGCACCTGGAATGGCGGCGCGATCGACCAGTTGATCCGGTTGGATCTGAATCTCTACCCCCACCTGACGGGGGGTGCAATGGTCAGTCCAGAAGGGCAGATTCTTGGCATTGTGACTGCAGGTCCTCGGGATATTGTTTTGGTCATCCCCAAGCGCACAATCGATCGGGTCGTCCAGCAATTAACCCAACGGGGCCGCATCTCACGCGGGTATCTGGGGGTAGGCATGCAGCCAGTCCGTCTGCCCAACTCCCTGATCCAGACGTTGAATCTCTCCCATCCTGGGGGGGTCATCATTGTCACCCTGGAACCCGAAGGCCCAGCCGAACAATCTGGCGTCTTAATTGGCGATATCCTGGTCGCACTGGCCGATCGACCCATTACAGATACTAGCGATGTTCAAGCAATGCTGGATTCCGATCGCATCGGTCAGCCTTTAATCGCTCGTATGATCCGGGGGGGCACCCTGACCGAAGTCACCTTGATCGTCGGGGAGCGTCCCTGCCGGGAGGGATGACATGCATCCCAAACCCTTGGAAACGCCCCATAATTGGAGCCCCCAGCAGATCCTTTTCCGGGGGGACCCATGGTCATTCGGGTTTTAATTGCTGCCGATTCTGCCATCAGCCGGGCAGGACTGGAAGCCATCCTCGTGGCTGAACCAGCCCTGACGGTAGTCGGTCAGGCGATAGAACCTGCTGCCCTGGTTCGCCAGATCGAGCAGTTGGAGCCCGATGTGATCTTACTGAGTCTGGGCCTACAGGAAGAGGAGCCTCTGGCCACCTGGCTCAATTTCAGCATTGGCGATGATCCGGCGATCGTCGTGCTGACAGACGACCTCCAGGAACCCTGGATTGGCCAGGCCCTTCGCATTGGGCTACGGGCCGTACTGCCCCGGGAGGTGAATCCAGAAGCACTTCTTGCCGCAGTGATTGGAGCTGCCACTGGGCTAGTCATCCTCCATCCCAGCACCCTGGAAGTCTTCCTGCCTATAGCCCG
>NZ_MQTZ01000015.1 GCF_001939115.1 Leptolyngbya sp. 'hensonii'
TTGTTGTGTTGTGCCAACTCGCCCCAGGACTATCTCGGCCTTCTATGACGTTTCTGTCCGTCAGCTTGTAGGTTTGCCGCTGGCTTCCTCCAGACCCTTCCTCACGGAAGCGCCCTTGCCTTAAGCTAGTAGTTGTCGTCACTCGGATCTTTTCGATCATTTGGACGCTGGTTCTCCTACAGGGGACTTTCACCCCATTAGTTCACGCCCGTGCCGGGCGTACACACATCACGGCAGCGGACGGACGAAAGTTGTTGGTGCTGAGTCCCAGGTTATGTGCCGCCGCTACGTTTTGCCGTTACCAAATCCAATTTTCTTAAGCAAAGTAAAAATATTTCGGTGTGTCAAGTATATTAATGCCAAAATCAAGTCAATATCGTCCCACCCATGAGACGTTGATAGCGGTACTCCAGCTCGGTTTGCAGGCGTGGCCAGTGGCTCAGGGTCGTGTCTTTTTCAATCACTTTTTCGGCAGCTTCCCGTGCCAGCTCCAGCACCGCCTGATCCTCCACCAGACTGGCTAGGGCAAAGTCCGGCAGGCCCGACTGCCGGGTACCCAGCACCTCCCCCGGTCCCCGAAAGCGCATATCCATCTCTGAAATGAAGAACCCATCCTGGGACTGCTCCAGGACGCGCAACCGCTGGCGAGCGGTGTCGGCTTTGGAACTGCTCATCAGCAGGCAGTAGGATTGGGCTGCACCCCGCCCAACCCGGCCCCGGAGCTGGTGGAGTTGGGAAAGGCCAAACCGATCGGCATGCTCAATCAACATCACCGACGCATTTGGCACATCCACCCCCACTTCTACGACGGTGGTCGAAACCAGAATCTGAGTCTGGTTCTGGCGGAACTGGCTGATGGCCCCATCCTTCTCGGCAGAAGACATGCGGCCATGGAGCAACCCGACCTGAAATTCTGGGAAGATAACCTCCTGCAGCCGCTGGTGTTCGTCAACCGCCGATCGCAGATCCAGCTTTTCCGACTCCTCTACCAGCGGCAACACAATATAAGCCTGTTGTCCCTGGACGATTTCCCGCCGAATCAGCTCATAGGCCTGCGCCCGATCGTTGCCCGACAACAGGGTGGTGCGAATCGCCTTGCGACCAGGAGGCAGCTCATCGATCTGGCTCACATCCAGATCCCCGTGCAGGGTCAGGGCCAGGGTGCGGGGAATGGGGGTGGCTGTCATCGTCAGCACATGGGGATGTTGCCCTTTCTGCTGTAACCTGGCCCGTTGTTGCACCCCAAATCGATGCTGTTCGTCAATCACCACCAGTCCCAACTGCTGGAAGGTAACCGGGTCTTCGATTAGGGCATGGGTGCCCACCAGCAAGGGCAGTTCACCCGTAGCTAGTTGGGCGTGAATCTCTCGCCGTTTGGCAGTTTTCGTTGATCCGGTCAACAATTCCACCGGTAGGTGTAGGAGGTTGAACCAGCCCACCAGCTTGCGATAGTGCTGTTCAGCCAGCACTTCCGTGGGAGCCATCAGGGCTGCCTGATATCCTGCCTGAATCGCCGCCAGAATCGCCACCACGGCTACCACAGTTTTCCCGGAGCCCACATCCCCCTGGATCAGGCGGTTCATCGGGATCGTTTGTTGGAGATCGGTGAGGATGTCGTTGATCACCCGTTGCTGGGCTCCGGTCATCTGGAAGGGTAGGATTTCGTAGAAGCGATCGATCAACTGCCCCGTGGGAGCCAGCACCGCACTGGTCTGGGTTTGTTGCAGGGCTTGCCGTCGGCGCAACATCCCCAGTTGCAGATAGAAAAACTCATCGAACACCAGTCGGTGACGGGCAGCGTCCAGTTCGGGACTGCTCGCTGGAAAGTGAATGTGGGCGATCGCTGTGGCCAAATCGATCAGCTCATATTTCTGGCGTAGGGCTTCAGGCAGAGGGTCCCGGAGTTGCTGAGCCACTGGCAGCGCGGCCAGCACAGCTTTTCGGACCAGATCCGCTGGAACGCCCTCCGTCAGGGGATAGATCGGGACAATGCGCCCAACCTTAAGGGAATCGATCGTGCCACCGGGATGGTCCAGCACCTCCAGTTCCGGTTCTTCCAGGGTGAGGCCAAACTTGCTCTGCTTCACCAACCCCGAAGCCGCCAGCACAGTTCCATCGGGGTAGAGACGTTTTTGCTGTTCCTGCCAGCCCCGGTTGTTGAAGCGGCTCCCAGCATAAAACCGACTCAGTTTGAGCTGACCCGTATGATCTTTAATCACCAGTTCCAGGATAGTGAGCTTCGGGTTACGGGGACTGCTGAAGCAATTGCAGCGCTTGACTGTGGCCACCAGGGTAACAGTCTTGCCTGCCTCCAGGTCCCGAATGTTGACCTGACGCGCATAGTCAATGTGATCGCGGGGATAGTAGTAGAGCAGATCCCGCACGGTGATTAACCCCAGTTTTCCCAACCGCTCCGCATTTTTAGGGCCAACCCCACCCAGGTAGGTGACGGAGGAATCCAGGGAACAGGTCGTCCCAGCTTGAGGCAGGGGAGCCACGGTAGGTCGCTTCTCTGGCTTTGGTTCTGCTGAGGTGGCCTCGGCTTCACTTTTCTGTCGCACCTGATAGAGAAACCGTCGTGTTTCTGCGACCAGATGCTGACGCTGGGCAAAGGACAGATCAGGATATTTCTGAAACCGCAGGCCCAGTTCTGTCCAGTGACGCCGATCGTCCCCTGTCAACCGCTCTGGGGCTTGATGCAAACTATCCCGGAGAAACTCACTGAACCGCTGTTGCCGTCCCTCCAGATCGTCAAATCCATGCTCTGCTTCCAGGGTCAGAGCCTTTTGGAGGCGCAGCCAGTCAGGATTCTCGTTAGTCATTGGACTAATCCTCAAACCAGGTGCTGCGCCAGATGGATTCAGCCTCTGCGATCGCCCGTTCATGCCGTCTCTGGCGCAGTTCTTGTTCTAGGCTACCCAGACGATGACCCAGGTTGCGGACTCTGGTTCGCCAGGAGGTCAGTTCTGCGTCAACAAACTCCAGTTCCGATAATTTGAGCCGCAGGGCAATGACTTTTAAGGGAATAAGCTGGCGTAGGAGCGTGGCCGGTGACTCTTCTCCGTCAGATTCTGGCATCTCTTCGGGGAGTTGGGGTTCAATCACCAGTTTCAAGATGTTAGGTGGACCAGCAATGCTCTCATGACCCAGGTCGGCGTGAGTGGCTGCCTCCAAAACAGATTCGGGCACGTTACCAGGGAGAATCCCAGCCTTTTCCAGTAAGCGATTGGCACTGTGAGAGCCAGTCTTCAAGATTTCAGAGAGATTCTGTTCCACCCGATATTGCCAGCGAGATACTTCTAAGGGGGGCTCAACAGGCTGTTGATTGGCCTGATGCAGTTGTGCTTGAATCTGTTTAGCTAGTTGTTTCAAGGCGTCCTGAAGATCCTGCCGTTGGCTGAGGGGCATCTCTAGAAACCGTTCTGGGAACTCCTGGGTACAGAGGTAATAGGCAGCCATGACCAGTTGCCTGCGGACGGTTTGACCCAGGATTTTCAGGTAGTCATCATAGGTCAACCGGAGATCTTCTCCCAGAGTGACGATCGCCCCTTCCAGAATGGTGATCTCTTGCTCAATATGCTCAATTGCTCGAACCATAGAATTTTGTCATTTGTTGTTTGTCATCCTGAACCCAGTCAAATGACCCATGACAGTCCTGACAAAAGTCTGCGGTACCCCATCAGCCAAATGACCCATAACATTGAAGTTTCATTTTCTAGTCTGGGTAGACTGATAGTAAAGTCGTGAATCTGCTGGGAATATCTTGTCGAAGTGCTGTTGATGCCTTACCCCCTTCGTCACGTCCACCCCAATTCTATTAGTTATGCTTATGCATGATCAAAAAGCCAGTATTGTGGCTCGTAGCAGCTTCGACAAATTTGGTCGGCCCAATCCAGATAGCATACTGGGTCAGCTCCCCCCAACGGCCAGAGAGTGGGCCGAAAGTCTCCCATGGGAACAACGGCGCTACGTGTTGTCCCTCTGTCATCTGATGTGTGCAGCTCCGGCAGAAGTCCAGGCAGAGTTCTTGGATGACTACACGGCAGATGGTCTGGTCTATCGCATGTTGCAGGACAAGGATACCCGACATCGGGTGATGAAACATCTGAGTGTGTATGCTATTCAAACGGATCTGACCGAAGAAACACTCCGTAGCTACGTGCGCCAGTTCTATATTCACTCCGCTCAGGATTTACGTCGCCAGCCAGATCTTTACCTGGAAGCTGCGTTAAGGCTGGCAGTTAGTACAGAAGAGCGCAACAGTGTCTTCAACTATATTCTGGGCTTCGAACTGCTGAAGATGATGTTTGGGATGAGCTGGCTCCAGCATGAACGCCTGTACCGCTTACAACGGAATCAAGAAGAGTTCTTAAACCTCTATATCAGGCCAATTCAGCATGCCCATAAGATCAATCGGATCATCGTTCCCAAGGATGAGCGCAAGTTTTTCGCCAAGCGCAACTATTTTATCCAGGAGCCTGAGATCTCGGAACGGAAATTACTGGAACTGGTAATCGCAACCTTTACGGCAGACGTCACAACAGGCTTTGGATTTGCTGTGATTCGGCATGCCAATGCCTTCGTGTTTGACCACGACTATATTTTCAGGCCGGAGTCCTATGACCACATCTTCAAGCCAGACTCGGAAGGGATTTTCTAGCTGCGATCGAGTAAACTGTCAGAGTTTATTCTCGATCGTTTTCCCTTGAGCTTGCTGCAGCATCCCCTGGAAAATGGACAAGTCTTCTATAGCCCCGGTGCCCAGTTCTGTTACCGGGTGATTGGTCCCTGTTGCAGGCTCTACGATCGGGAGCAACTCCCCTGGCCCTGTTGTCGCATCCAGTGGGGCAGTAAGGAACCCAGTTGGCGGCGAGTGGGGCGGCGCTTGATTGCTGATATGGCCACCCGTAATCATCCCTCCTATGTTGTGGAGATTTTGGGCCAGGAGAAGATGCGTGGTCCGATCGTCGTCACCCTCTATTCGATCCAATTATCCAAAGCCGTTCAAGAATGGTGGCACGCCAAAACCCGATCGGCGATCGCCTGTAATGCCTCTGGAACTGCAGAAGAGAGCAGCACCGAGGGATAAACAGCACTATCCCAGAGGGGATGCAGCGTGACCCGACAATCCCCCTGGTCGATCGCCCCATAGCCCAGACAGGCCCGCACCACGGCCACATCATCTAGCCGTAGGGATCCTGGGGATGAAAAAATCGGTAGTCCCGTGCGGGGATCAAAGATCTCGACCTGGTGACCCAGGGAATGCAGTTCCTCCGCAACCTGGCGAGCCACCTCCAGAAACCGATCGCGCAGCTCATCCTTCAGCCTTTCTGTCTCCGCCGTGACCTTCAACAGGGGCACTGGGCAGGCTTGCAAGACCACCAGCACCGACCCAACCGCAACCGACCAATCGGGCAATAGCCGATGGGTCTGCGAGCGAATAAAATTACTGGGCAGATGAACCGAATAGTCCATGATGGAAATCTACTATGGAAAAGTAGGTGTGTGCTAGTCATGGGGATCCGGTGCATGGAGCACCTGCGCGATCGCCCCAGGGTATAATATCCCTTGCCCTTGGTGACCCCCCCTGCGATAGAGAGACGCAATTCATCGCGTCTCTGTCCGCATTTCCGTATCCGTTCTCATCCCCCTAACATCATGTCCTCCGACGAAATCCGTGCTGCCCGTCTCCAAAAAGCAGAACAGCTCAGGCAACTGGGACTTAATCCCTACGCCTATCGCTGGCAATCTACCCACCATGCAGCGGATCTGCAGGAGAAATTTGCCGACCTGTCCCGTGGTGAGGAAGTGCAGACGGAAGTGGCCATAGCCGGTCGCATCATGACCCGCCGGTTTATGGGCAAACTGGCCTTCTGCACCCTGCAGGACGAGACTGGAAAGATTCAGCTTTACCTGGAAAAGCAGCGATTGACTCAGAATATGGGCGAAGAAGCTTTTAAGCGCCTGGATCACCTGCTCGATATTGGCGATATTTTTGGGGTACGCGGAACCGTTCGCCGCACTGACAAAGGCGAGCTCTCCATCTACGTCTCCCACTATGAAATTCTGACCAAAGCCCTGCTGCCCTTGCCCGACAAATGGCATGGTCTGACGGATATTGAAAAGCGGTATCGGCAGCGCTATGTGGATCTGATTGTGAATCCTGATGTGCGGGAGACCTTCCGCCGCAGAGCCTTGATCACAGCCGCCATTCGCCGTTACCTGGATCAGCAGGGCTTTATTGAAATTGAAACGCCAGTCCTACAACCCGAAGCCGGTGGGGCCGAGGCCCGTCCCTTTGTCACCTACCACAACACCCTGGAAATGGAGTTCTATCTGCGGATTGCCACGGAACTCCATTTGAAGCGGTTGATTGTGGGGGGCTTCGAGAAAGTCTTTGAACTGGGGCGCATTTTCCGCAACGAAGGGATTTCGACCCGTCACAACCCAGAGTTCACGACGATCGAAATCTACCAGGCTTACGCTGACTACAACGATATGATGGCCCTCACTGAGGCCCTGATCACCTACGCCGCTCAGCAGGTCCTGGGAACCCTCCAGATTACCTATCAGGGGACACCGATCGATCTCACTCCTCCCTGGCGGCGCATCACCATGTACGACCTGGTGCAGGAACAGACAGGTCTCGATTTCCGCCAGTTCCAGACTGTAGACGAGGCAAAGGCAGCAGCTACAGCAGCCGGTCTACACGATCTGGATGCCTGTCAGACGATCGGCAAAATCCTGAACGAAGCCTTCGAGCAGAAAGTGGAACCGACCCTGGTGCAACCCACTTTTGTCCTGGATTATCCGGTGGAGATCTCGCCCTTGGCCAAGCCCCACCGCTCCCAGCCCGGACTGGTAGAGCGGTTTGAGCTGTTTATCGTCGGTCGGGAGACAGCCAACAGCTTCTCGGAGCTGACGGACCCGATCGACCAGCGACAACGACTGGAAGCCCAATCTGCCCGCAAAGCTGCCGGGGATCTGGAAGCCCACGGCGTGGATGAAGACTTCCTCACCGCCCTGGAACATGGTATGCCTCCTACAGGTGGTCTGGGCATCGGCATCGATCGGCTGGTCATGCTCCTGACCGACTGCGCCAGCATCCGGGACGCGATCGCCTTTCCCTTGCTCAAACCGGAAAAATCTGACCCTGGCGACTCGGTTTGAAGGGTGCCTGTCAGCCTGTGTTTAGTGAAAATTAGTGAAAACAGAAAAGCCCCTGATCACGATCGGGCAGCAGTAATGAGTTGACTATAGGTTGGCAGAAGGTGCTAACTTACGCTGACGCTTCAGTGCAACACCTCCGAGTCCTACAGCCGCTACGCCAAGGAACATGGCAGGTTCGGGAACTGCCGTAGCCGTGGCTGTATAGGTGCCCTTGTATGGGGTTCCTGGCTCTTGGTAAAGATGCAGCGGCGGGGGACTGTAGTAACTAGGCTGAAAAGTAAAACCAGTTTGTTGTCCGTTTTGGAAATCTAAGCTACCAAAATAAACCCCATTTGGTCCCCCTGCGAAATATGCTTGATATCCCCCTGCGGTTGTCTGAACTACTAAAGATGCCGAGCTTAAAGATGAACCGGCAAGATCACCCAAATTAAAGGCTTGACCATTGACGGTAAAATTTAGCGAGAGATTTGTGAGGGTATCTAGAGAAAAGGTTCCTGTTTGGATGGCACCTGCATAACTAAGGGTTCCTGTCCCTGTAATGGGCGGAGTTAAACTGTCATCGAAAGTATTGTCAAATTGAAGGGTAAAGCTAGCAGCTTGAGCAGGATTTGAAGCCAATATGGACAAAGTCGCAACAACAGCAGTGACGCAAAGTGTATCGAAAGTCTTTTTAAGCATGATGAAGGAATCTCCTTTGGTGTGGCTGAACTTTGTAAGTCATACCTCTGGCTAACCATCAGTTATGCAATCAACCATCATCCAGCTAATTCTTGTGGGGCTACCATCCTGGGGGGCTCGCCTTCGGGTGCATCTGCTCTGCCTTCTTGCTGGGCTGAGATGATTATGGTTATGAACGCTTCTTTGGGTGAAGAGATAATCTGAGGTCTCAATAGTAGGGACGAGATCAGATCGCCTCGTCCCTACCTCAATCAATTATCAGGCTTTGGTTTTAACCACAGAAGTCAGACGCTTCCTCGCGACCACCCCCACAGCACCGAAGGTCAGCAGACCCAGGATGGTTGCAGACTCAGGTACAGGAACAACGTTCACGTTGTAGGAGAAGTTAACTGGGTAGGGGCCATCCAATCCATAGATTTCTATGGCTGCTGTGCCTGCGATCACATATGACAGGTCGATCTTATGCTCACCCACTTCCAGAGGAGAGAGGAATGTTGCAATGTTCAGGAGCTTGACCGGCTCAGTTGACTTCGGGAGAAATACATCCGTTGCAGTTTCCAGATCAGACAGGTACTCTGGTCCCAGAAACATCTTGGGGCCGCCATCGACAGATACTGCTACGTCCTTGTACCCATTGATAGCTGGACTGTAAGTATAGTTAATCAGGTCTGCCTTGGAGGACTGATCGGTGGGAAAGGGTGGAACGACAGGTGGCACATTGTTAAGGCCTGAGATCGGGATATAGAAATAGGTGCCCGCTGGGACGTAATCGTATATGTAGGGCTGGTAGTTAGGGTATGTTTCAGGATCGGTTGTCAGGAGCTGGAAAGGGGTTTTGGGTAGGTCTGATGCCTTCGCAGTGCCATCAAATAAACTTAACTTGGCCTGAAATGGCGTTATGAGTTTGGACATGTCCTCCAGGGAGTAGCCAAACAGTACATCGGAGGCAGGTAAAACCGTTCCGAAATCAGCGGCTTGGGCTGGGTGGATGGCGCTGAAGGTTGCCAGAGTTAGTCCTTAGATAACAAGCAAAAATCGTTTCATAAATACCTCTTTGGGAAAACGGGTGAACAAGGCAACGAAATCCCACAAGGGAGCTTCATGATCTCAATGGAAGTGAACTGAAGCCTTGTTTGGGACTGGTTTTGAAAGTCTTGACGGTAGGGACCCGAATCTCAACTCCAGGTCTCTCGCTGACTAGGAGTCTAAAAGTTTCAATTGATTACTATAAAGTTATAAACCTTATAAACGATTTATAGCCGTAAAAATATGTGCCAGGAGTAAATTCTTTGCAGAACTTCAATAAAGATTCAGTGAAGATACGGAAGTAAGATTCGGTGGGACTGCGAGGCCATGGAGGTAAAATTCAGTGGACTTGCGATCGTTAGCATGGTCTCTTCCCTGATATCACCTGCGAAACTCTCGCTACTGGAGATATGGCAGGTATCCTGATTCTGGTTGTGTTCAGGTTCTTCTCATCCACAGCCGCTACAGTAAATAACGGATATCCTTTGCCCCTACTCCTATGGTTTATTTCCGTATCCCCAAAACCTGGGAACTCCCCGAAAGCACAGTCACAAACCAGAGTGCCTTTTGGAATCGTCGCCAGGTCCTGAAAACCCTATTTGGGGCTAGCCTGCTGCCCCTGATCGGCTGCGCCCAGGAGGACACCGAGCATCCCCCCCAACTGGCGGGTGCCCATATTGTGGATCTCTCGGCTGCTCGCAATCCCGCTTTTGCCCAGGTCGATCGCCCCACGACAAACCGGGCCGTAGCCGCTTCCTACAACAACTTCTATGAGTTCGGAGGCACCAAATCCATCTGGCAAAATGCCCAGGCCCTGCCCCTGGAGAACTGGAAAGTGGAAGTGACCGGTTTGGTCAATAAGCCCCGGACCTATGATGTAGACACCCTGAAGCGGGAATTTCCTTTAGAAGAGCGAATTTACCGCTTTCGCTGTGTGGAAGCCTGGTCGATGGTGCTGCCCTGGATTGGCTTTCCCATGAATGCTCTGATTCAGGCGGTAGAGCCTACGGCCCAGGCCAAGTATGTTCAGTTTATGTCCTATTACGATACTAAAGTGACCCCTGGTCCCCTGTTGACGGGCTTGTTACGGCCTCTGCCCTGGCCCTATACAGAGGGATTGCGGATTGAGGAGATGGCCAATGAACTGGCCTTTTTTGCCCTGGGCATTTATGGTCAGACACTGCCCAAGCAGCATGGAGCCCCCATTCGAGCTGTGCTGCCCTGGAAGTATGGGTTTAAGGGAGCCAAGTCGATCGTCAAAATCGAGTTTACCGATCAACAACCAGCAACCTACTGGAATACGCTGGTGCCTGCTGAGTATGACTTTGAGGCGAATGTGAACCCCAGGCAGCCCCATCCTCGCTGGTCCCAGGCTACAGAGCGATTTATCGGTGCGCAGTCCCAGCTCACCTGGGAGCGGAAAGAGACATTGCTCTTTAATGGTTATGCAGAATATGTGGCCCGACTGTATGCCTGAAACGTTAAGTCTCTATTCATTAATTTTTCACCCCGATCTTACGGAACTCTGAGGGTCTCAAGACATACTCCAAAATAGTGGATTTGATAGAACAACACGGTTCTTTATGGGTATTGGATTTGGGCGAGAAATCTGCGGTGATCTCAATGCAGCAGAGTCACGGGAATGGCTGGTGACCAATGGAATAGGGGGGTATGCTGCTGGTACGGTAGCTGGCTTGCTCACCCGGCGCTATCACGGATTACTGATCGCAGCCCTGAACCCCCCTCTGGGGAGGACGTTGCTTCTCAGTAAGTTGGATGAAACGGTGGAGTATGACGATCGGCCCTACAGCCTGCATACGAATCGCTGGGTCGATCGTACGGTATCTCCCCAGGGGTACCAACAGATTGAGCGCTTTTTTCTAGAGGGGACGACCCCCGTCTGGCGCTATGGGGTTGCCGATGCCTTGCTGGAGAAACGAATCTGGATGCAGCAGGGGGCGAATGTGACCTACATTCAATACCATCTGCGACGGGCCAGTTTGCCCCTGTTTCTGTCGATTAAAGCCTTGATTAACTATCGGGATTATCACGGTAAAACTCGGGGGCAGGGCTGGGAAATTACCCCAGAACCGATCGATCGGGGGGTCTGTGTTACCGCCTATCCAGGTGCAGTCCCGTTGTATTTGATCAGCAACTATGGCACCGTCTCTGTGGCCCAGCAGTGGTTCTATGGCTTTGACTTGGCTGTGGAACGCTATCGCGGGTTGGACGATCGGGAAGACCATTTTCATGCTGCCACCTTCGAGATTACGTTGCAACCGGGAGAAACCCTGACGCTGATTGCTGGAGCCGGAAATCGACCTGGCGCGGATGGGAATGGGGCCTGGATGGATCGTCGGGCCCATGAGCAGAAGTTGATGGGGTTCTGGCGCACCAACCGACCTGAGCACAGTCGGGATGTACCGGAGTGGGTTACTCGTCTGGTGCTGGCTGCTGATCAATTTGTGGTCGATCGGGCCACTCCCAATGAACCCTACGGTAAAACCCTGATTGCCGGTTATCCCTGGTTTGGCGACTGGGGGCGGGATACGATGATCAGCCTGCCTGGTCTCACCCTGGCCACGGGACGGGCGGAGGTTGCCCGATCGTTGCTCCGCACTTTTTCGGGTTACGTGAGCCAGGGGATGTTGCCCAACCGCTTTCCCGATGCTGGGGAAACGCCGGAGTACAACACGGTGGATGCGACCCTCTGGTATTTCGAGGCGATTCGGGCTTATCACACGGCTACTGAAGATGATGACCTCCTGCAAAAACTTTATCCCGTGCTGGCCGAAATTATTGACTGGCACTGCCGGGGTACGCGCTACAACATTCACCTGGATGCCACCGACGGGCTTCTTTATGCTGGGGAGGCTGGAGTGCAGTTGACCTGGATGGATGCCAAAGTCGGAGATTGGGTGGTGACGCCGCGCATCGGAAAGCCGATCGAGGTCAATGCCCTTTGGTATAATGCCCTGCGGACGATGGCCCACTTTGCCCGCCAGTTGGGCAAGCCCCATAAGGAATACGAAGCCATGGCCGATCGGACCCAGGTCCGCTTTTCCCGCTTCTGGAATGACGCTCTGGGCTATTGCTACGATGTCCTGGATACGCCCGATGGGAATGATGCCTCCCTGCGTCCCAATCAGATTTTTGCTGTTTCTCTGCTGGAGAGCCCTCTTTCCACGGTGCAGCAACGGGCTGTGGTAGATACCTGTGCCCAGCGGCTGTTAACCTCCCATGGGTTGCGCTCTCTGGCTTCGGGGCATTTGCAATACCAGGGCCATTATGGTGGGGATCCCCGCCAGCGAGACGGAGCCTACCATCAGGGTACTGTGTGGGGCTGGTTGCTGGGACCGTTTGTGCTGGCTCACCTGCGGGTCTACAAAGATCCGGCTCTGGCACGGCAATTTCTGGAGCCGATGGCCGATCATCTGTTCAGCCATGGTTTGGGGACCCTGAGTGAAATCTTTGATGGGGATATGCCGCTCACGCCCCGGGGGTGTTTTGCCCAGGCCTGGACGGTGGCCGAGGTCTTGCGGGCCTGGTTGGCAACGGAACAGTTATAGTAGGGGCAAGAATTATGCCCCCTTGCGATCGTTGAGGAAGTTGTTCCATGCCGTTGGACTCCAATCGCTTCTTCCAGGCTTGTAACCCGATTAAGACCCTGAAAATCGAAAATCAGGAAGATCGTCAGTACTATATTGACTTTTCGACGGTGCGGGGGGGCGATATGATTCAGCGGTTGCACCGGACGATCGTCAAACAACCGCAGGAATCAACCTGCCAGTTGTTTACCGGTCATATTGGCTGTGGTAAATCGACGGAGCTGTTCCGTCTCAAGGATGCGCTGCTTCGTGAGAAGTTTCATGTCGTGTACTTTGAGTCCAGTGCGGATCTGGATATGGCGGATGTGGATATCAGCGATATCCTGCTGGCGATCGCTCACCAGACCAGTGCCAGTCTGGAAAAAACGGGCATCAAGCTCAAACCAGGCTATTTTGCAAATTTGTTTCAGGAAATTGGGGATTTCCTCCAGACTCCCTTAGAGGTGAACAGTGCCGAATGGTCTCTCCCTATGGGCATCGGCAAGATTACGGCTAAAGCGAAGGATAGCCCCAAACTGCGGAATCAGTTGCGTCAGTACCTGGAACCACGTACCAGCAATATCATGGAAGCGATTAACCAGGAGATTTTGGAACGGGCTACGGTGCAATTGCGGGCTCAGGGCTACCGTGGGCTGGTGGTGATTATGGATAACCTGGACCGGGTGGATTTGTCGGTGAAGCCATCGGGCCGCACCCAACCGGAGTATCTGTTTATCGATCGGGGGGAGCAACTCAACCGACTGAATTGCCATGTTATTTACACGGTTCCTCTGGTGCTGATCTTTTCCAATGAACTGAGTACCCTGAGTAATCGCTTCGGGGTGAAGCCCGTGGTGCTGCCCATGGTGATGGTGCGCCACCGGGATGGCAGCGATTGTCTGGAGGGCATGGCTCTGATGCGCCAGATGGTTCTGGCTAGGGCCTTTCCGGAGTTGAACCCGGTAGCCCGGTTGGATCAGATCCAGGCGGTGTTCGATAGCCCGGAAACCCTCGATCGGCTCTGTCGTACCAGTGGGGGGCATGTCCGTAATCTTCTGGTGTTGCTCTATAGTTGCCTGCAACAGGAGGATCCCCCGATCCAGCGGGATACCCTGGAGGCCGTGATTCGGGAATATCGGGATGACCTGATTGCCGCCGTCAATGACAGCGAATGGACCTTGCTCTGTCAGGTGCTACAGCAGCAGGAGAGTGTGCGGGGTGAAGACGAATACCAGACCCTCCTGCGCAGCATGTTCTTATTTGAATACCGGGACCTGGAAGGCCGCTGGTTCGACATCAACCCGGCCCTGGCGGAATCGAAAAAATACCAGGAGTGGATGAAGACGCGGTAAATTCGTGGTCCTATAACTGGATCACCTGACCTGTTTCTGCCGATCGACGGGCGGCGTCGGCCACCCGGAGGGCATACAGACTCTCCTCTGGGGTCATGTACAGGGGGTTGCCCTGGGTCAGGTGGTCCAGAACAAGGGTCGTGTCTTTGACAAATAGCCCCCGCCGACTGCCCATGTCCAGCGGCAGGGTGTGTTCTCCCCGGATCAGAGTACCCTGCTCTCCCTCAATCACCACGGCTCCCCGATCGCCCTGGACCTCCAGGGTACGGGCGGCCTGCCACAGGGTTTCTCCCTTGCCGTAAACGACCTCGGCCAGCAGCCCACTGATAAAGGTCAATTGGGCGGAGCACAGACAGGCGGTGTAGTAGCCCTCGGTGCTGTTCTGATAGCGAGTCTGACAATAGACCGTTGCAACGGGGCCAAACAGATGGATCAGCCGATGTAATCGGGAGACGGCTGCCATCAGGGGAAAGCCAAACAGCTCATGGTGATAGGTCCATTTACGGGGAGCCGGATGCTGGGGGTTGAGGCCGATCGTCCGGGCATAGAAGGGTGTTCCCACTTCGGGGATTGCCTGTAGCAGGGCTTGGTGGATGCCACTCAGCCGTTCGATGTGTTCCACATGCAAGAGCCGATTCTGCTGGCTGGCCAGCGTAATCAATGCCGCTGCCTCGGTCAGATCCAGCGCGAGCGGATATTCCACAACAACATGCTTCTTACCTTCCAGCGCAGCCCGGACCACGGGGGCATGCTCTCGGTTGGTTGTGGACACGATCACCAGATCAATGTCGGCCCGATCAATTAAAGCCCGCCAATCAGACAGGACCTCGGCTTGAAAAGGCTCATTAAAGATTTGGGTTCGTTCCAGGGAACTGCCTGCGACAGCAGTCAGATGAGATCGAGGGTCTGCTGTCAGGGCCTCAGCCCTTAAGCGGGCGGCATAACCGGTGCCGACTAACCCGACCCGCAGGGAACGATCAGGGCGCAGTTCAATTAATTCCACAGAAATTCGTGTTGTTTACTATACAGATACTCTATTGCCTAGCCTGTCCTATAAGCATAAGTAGACTAAATCAGGCTGTTGTATTACTAATACCATTCAGCCTATTTATAGAATCGCTGTTCCAAGCTCTAAGTTTTCCCGTAGTATCAGAAATGGAGTCGATTCACTGAGCAGTTCTACTTATCTTATCCCTGGAATGCTAGTGTTCGATCCTGTCAATTGCCGTTTCCATTAAGAGAGGACCATTCATGGCAACTTACAAGGTCACGTTGATCAACGAGGCCGAAGGGCTGAATACCACGATCGAGGTTCCCGACGACGAGTACATCCTCGACGCTGCTGAAGAGCAAGGCCTTGATCTGCCTTATTCTTGCCGTGCCGGGGCATGTTCCACCTGTGCCGGCAAAATTACCGAAGGTACGGTTGACCAATCCGACCAGTCTTTCCTGGATGATGATCAAATCGAAGCTGGGTTCGTGCTGACCTGTGTCGCCTATCCCACTTCTGACTGCACCATCCTGACCCATCAGGAAGAGTCCCTGTACTAAGACTTTTCTGTTTGAGGAGAGACTTTATATGTCCCTGTCTCTCTTCCGGCTGATTTCTGCCCTACTTGGGCAGGCTCAAATCAGTTTTGACCTATTTTTAGGACCAAACCTGTAGAGGGGTTGCATGCAACCCCTCTACAGGTTTTGTTTTCAGTGTCTCTGCCAACCGCATGGACAATAATCAAATGCTAAGAATGGGGCAGGGGCAGGGGGGCCATTCCCAGTTTCTGCAGAAGGGCGTGATCTTGGGATGGGGCTGGATTAGGGGTAGTTAATAACACCGCTCCTGTGAAGATGGAATTAGCTCCAGCCAGAAAGCACAGAATTTGCAACTCATCGCTCATTTGCAACCGACCAGCAGAGAGCCGCACCATCGCCTGGGGAAAGAGAATTCTGGTGGTGGCAATTAACCGAACCAGATCGATCGGGTCGATCGGGGGTGCGTTCTCCAGAGGAGTTCCTGCCACTGGGACCAGGCAATTGATCGGAATGGATTCTGGAGTGGGATCCAGATTGGAGAGCACTTCCAGAAGTTCTAAGCGATCCTGCTCCGACTCTCCCATTCCCACAATGCCGCCGCAGCAGACAGAAATCCCAGCATTGCTGACAGCCCGAATTGTTTCCAGTCGGTCTTGATAAGTGCGGGTACTGATGATTTGATCGTAGTAAGTCGGAGAGGTATCCAGATTGTGGTTGTAGGCAGTGAGACCAGCGGCTTTGAGCCGTTCTGCCTGATGAGGTTTGAGCATGCCCAGAGTGCAGCAGACTTCAATATCGAGAGCCGCCACCTGACTGACCATAGCCAACACTTGATCAAATTGGGGACCATCCTTCACTTCCCGCCAGGCTGCTCCCATACAAAACCGGGTCGCGCCATGAGCCTTAGCAACTTGAGCTTCTGCAACAACAGTTTCGACAGAAAGCAGAGCATGAGATTCAAGCCCCGTTTTATGGTGAACACTTTGGGAGCAGTAAGCACAGTCTTCGGGACATAACCCTGTCTTGATATTGCTGAGCGTACAAAATTGCACGGAGCGAGGATTATGGTAAGCCCGATGAACTTCTTGGGCCTCAAACAGGAGATCAGGCAGGGATTGATGATAGATCTGAAGGATCTGGTCCAGCGTTGCAGGCATAGTATTAGTTATCTTCCCACACTTCAACCGCTAACAATTCACTCACGGGATCTTGCATTTTGAAGCCATAGGCCATCAGTTCCTGTTTCCAGAATGACCAGTCATCGCCGTACAAAAGGGCAATTTTCCACAAACTATCCGCTGGCTTAATCAATCGGGAGTTCACCAGTGATCTAACCTGGCGCTGCAGTTTCATCATGGGATGAATAACCTGCTGGTTCGTACCACCATTCGTCATATTTAAATTAGGTAAAAGCTTTACTCAAGGATGGGCTGAAATATCAACTCGAATCTGACCCTATTACAACAGCTAAGCGTCTTCCTGCGCTGTCAGGGCATGGTTGATGACTGAAATAACATAGCACAATTTTCTAATTGTGCAATATGCTCTTTAGTATAGCGTTCTACAGTCGTTGTCTCCTCATCCTCACAGGTTTAATTTCTGGGCTGCTCTGAGATGCTCCCGGTCTATCCTGATGGACTTTGGGGAATGGGTGATTCCCGATGCAGGATTAGGGCAATTGTCCTGTTTCTGCAAGCATGCTGGCCAGATTAGAGTTGCCCTTAAGATGCACTTAAGAGAATTTCCTGAGTAGCACCTTGGAGATAAGAATCTTAAGTGGGTGGTCACGGGTCAGAGTGCAAGATGTTCTACAAGCGATGACTCGTAGACTCACAGGACTTTTCCAACATCCTCTGAAAGTTGCTCTTGCAAAATTAAGCATGACTTCAGAACTGGCAAACCAAACCAATCCTGCTCAGGCTCCCAACGCTGACCCACAGAACGATCGACCTTTTCCAGAGAATTTGACCCTGCTTCTGATAGAAGCAGATCCTGCCGAGGCCAGCTTGATGCTGGAGCTGTTGCGGGAGGTTAAGGTACCGCAGTGCAAACTGATTTATGCTGAGCAACTGTCAGATGCTCTGACCTATCTGTCCGTTGAAGCGATTGATATCGTTCTGATGCCTGGGTCTCCTGCGGAGCAATCGGGGTTACAGGCCCTTGGGCAAATTCAGGCTGTTGCGCCAGACCTGCCCATTGTGATCATGGGAGAAGCGAATGACCCTGACATTGCGCTCCAGGCTGCCCAGATGGGGGCTCAGGATTATCTGGTCAAAGGGTATCTGAACAGCTATCTCCTGGGCCGATCGATATGCTACGCGATCGATCGGCAGCGGATGCAGCGACAAATGCAGATGTTGCAGCAGAATCTGCACCCATTGCCGCAGGTGCAGGGGTTGCCGGAAGCACAGAGACCGAGGGCAACGTCCCTGTCTGGGCCGGAACAGTTTCTCCTGGATGCCACCATCCATGACTTGCCAGGCAGTGAAGCTGCCAGAGGGATGGTGTTGGAACCAGCCCAGGATAGCGGGGTTCAGTTCAGGACGATTTTTGAGGCAACTGCGGTAGCGCTGGCGATTACGGATCTGGATGGCTATGTTGTGGACTGTAATTCTGCCTATGAGCGTTTGCTGGGTTACTCTGCAGAAGAATTAAAACAGTTGACCTTTGCTGAGTACTCCTATCCTGAAGACCTAGAGGCTGATTTACAACAGTTTCAGCGACTGACCCGAGGAGAACTTGATCATTATCACCTGGAGAAACGATTTCTCCGCAAGGATGGTCAGGTGATCTGGGTAGGATTGAGTGTTGCCCTGGTACAGGATGTGGATGGAAATCCCAGCTATGAGCTGGCGGTCTTGGAGAATATTCATGAGCGCAAGCAGGCTGAACAGTTGCTGATGCGCCAAAAGCAGATTTTAGAGATCATTGCTCGGGGAGCAATCTTGTCAGATGTGTTGAAAACCTTGTGTGAAATTCTTCAAGAGCAGTTAACTCGGGTAGCCTGTGCCATTCTATTGTTAGATGAAAGTTCAATGACGTTGCAGTATGGTGCAGCTCCCAGTATTCCGACCAGTTTTCTGCATCCGGATACTCGCCTTCCCCTTGGACCAGATGTGGGAGGCTGTGGGGCCGCAGCTTACCTGGGCCACCAGGTGATTGTGGCTGATATTGAGAATGACCTCAATTGGGCAGATTATCGGGAGTCAGCGCTGCACCATAACCTCAGAGCCTGTTGGTCTACACCTATTCTGTCTCAGCAAGGAAAAATTCTGGGGGCCTTGGCCCTGTTTTGTCAGGAACCTCGTCATCCCCGCCCCAGGGAGATGTCTCTGATGGAGCTGTTTAGCCAACTGGCGGGCATTGCGATCGAGCGAGAACAGGCTGATCTGGAGTTAAAGCAGAGTGAAGCGCGCTTCCGAGCCCTGGTTCGGAATGCGACGGATGGAATCACCATCTTGGATGAGACCGGACGGATTCTCTATGAAAGCCCCTCCATTGAACATCGCTTGGGCTACCGTCCCGTCGATGTGATTGGGCTGAATGCGTTTACCCTGGTGCATGCCAACGATCGTGCCCGAGTTCTGGAGGTGTTTCAGAAAAGCCTGCAACATCCCGGTGTCACCGTAGGGGTGCAGTATCGCTGTCGCCATCGGGATGGCTCCTGGCGGTATATTGAATCCCTGGGAACAAATCTGCTGCATGACCCCAGTGTGAATGGGGTGGTGCTGAATAACCGGGATGTGACGGAGCGCAACCGGTATGAGGCCGATCTCCACAAAGCCAGAGATGCGGCGGAAGCTGGGAGTCGGGCCAAAAGCGAATTTCTGGCGGTGATGAGCCATGAGCTCAGAACGCCTTTGAATGCCATTCTAGGGTTGTCTGAATTACTCAGGCAGGAGATTTTTGGTCCTTTAAATCCCCGGCAGCGGGAATATATGACCTGTATTCATAGTAAGTAGTCAGGAGGAATTAAATATAAAACGTTCCAGGGAGTAATTGCCCCTACTACTACGAGCTTGCATTCCCTCGATGATCGCATCGGCTAAATCAACTTCATGCTCAAACATCCGCCCAGCAATTTCATGGGTTTTGAGTTGATGCCACTGCTCCTCGATCCGATTCATCTCAGAACAGTAGGGTGGCAACCAGAAGAGGAACAATCCTTGGGCTTGCCACTTGAGCCATTGTTGCTGAGCCAGACGACTGGTATGGGCAGAGC
>NZ_MQTZ01000016.1 GCF_001939115.1 Leptolyngbya sp. 'hensonii'
GCTAGTAACTATGCAGCCTTGAAGGTTTTTGAAAGATTAGGTTTTCAATCCTTTTTTGAAAACTTATTTTCAACGCTTAGATGTTCTTCCTGGTGTCTATGGCGCGGTGGACCCACACTGACCCCATCCCGAACTCAGAGGTGAAACGCTGCAGCGGCGAACATACTTGAGGGGTAGCCCTCTGGAAAAATAGCTCGATGCCAGGGTGATTTTTCAAAGAGCCTTCCCATGTGGGAAGGCTTTTTGTTCTCCAAAGTTTTGGATAATTTCCTGAGATAGTCATCCCGAGATAATTATCAGTTTGTCTTAGTCGATGTTTTGAGCTATCATGCTAGTTTGGTTAGCTTTATAAATTTGATCGGCTATGGTTTTTCAAGATCTGCTGCTAGCTTGTGAATTTAGTTACTTGGCTTAATAGCTTTCCTAGCTTGTCAATAAACGTCTTGAATAGGCGGAGGTTTTAGTAGTGGTCAAGAAGGATGTAGTTAAGGAAGATGTTCAAGCTCAAGCAGCTAAGAGTGATTTCAACGCGCTTGCTTTTCTGCAGGAAACCAAGGAAGAGCTTGATAAAGTTGTCTGGCCTAGCAGGCAGCAATTAATTAGTGAATCCCTAGCTGTAATTTTGATGGTGATCCTATCCGCCACTTTGATTTATTTGGTAGATAACTTTTTCAGTTGGGCAGCTAAACAGGTGTTTGGATGACTTTTTCAACCGATGATCCGCATGATCTTCCGCAGATGGAGGATGTTCCTGATGAGTTATCTGGTAGTATAGCTCGCTGGTATGCTGTTCAGGTTGCTTCCAGCTGCGAAAAAAAAGTGAAGGCTAATCTGGAGCAGCGTATCCAAACCATGGATGTAGGAGAGAAGATTCTCCAAGTTGAGATTCCTCAAACGCCAGCTGTTAAGTTTAGACAAGGTAGTAAGCCCCAGTCAACTGAAGAGAAGATATTTCCAGGTTACGTTCTCATCCGGATGATTTTGGATGATGAAACCTGGATGGTTGTTAAGAACACCCCCAATGTGATTAATTTTGTGGGTGCGGAGCAAAAGCGACGGTATGGTCGTGGTCGTGGTCACGTTACCCCCGTACCTTTGAGTTCTACTGAAGTAGAGAGAATCTTTAAACAGGCTCAGGATCAGAAGCCAGTCGTGAAGATTGACATGGCTTCGGGTGACAAGATTCTCGTTCTTTCTGGTCCTTTCAAGGATTTTGAAGGGGAGGTCATTGAGGTTAGTCCAGAGCGTAGTAAATTAAAGGCTCTGTTGTCTATTTTTGGTCGTGATACTCCCGTGGAATTAGAGTTTAATCAGGTTCAAAAACAGAGCTAGTAGATCAATGGCAAAGAAAGTTGTTGCGGTCATTAAGTTAGCGATCACGGCAGGTAAAGCAAACCCTGCTCCTCCCATCGGTCCAGCATTGGGTCAGCATGGTGTGAACATTATGATGTTCTGTAAGGAGTACAATGCCAGAACTGCTGATCAAGCTGGTCTTGTTGTGCCAGTAGAGATCTCAGTTTATGAAGATCGCAGTTTTACGTTTGTCCTTAAAACTCCCCCAGCTTCTGTGTTAATTTGCAAGACCCTGGGGCTCGAAAGAGGATCGAGTGATCCTAAGAAGAAGAAAATTGGAACTCTGACTAAGGCTCAACTGAGGGAAATTGCTCAGACAAAGATGCCTGACTTGAATGCAAATGATATTGAAGCGGCGATGAAAATTATTGAAGGAACAGCCCGTAACATGGGTGTTTCTATTGCTGATTAATCAGCTTCATTGGTGCAGTTCACTTCCTGAACACTCGTTCAATTAGTGGGGGAGAGTTTAAACCTCGTTATTACCCCAAGGAGAAAAAAATGGTTAAGAGATTGTCTCGTCGATTGCGGGAATTGAGTAAGAAGGTCGAGCCCAAAGCTTATGAGCCCCTTGAAGCTCTGAGGCTCCTCAAAGAAACTGCTACGGCCAAATTTTCGGAGTCTGCGGAAGCTCATATTCGTCTGGGTATTGACCCTAAATATACCGATCAACAGCTTCGAACCACTGTGGTTTTACCCAAGGGCACAGGTCTGACCAAGCGGATTGCTGTGATTGCCCGAGGTGAGAAAGTTAATGAAGCTTCTACTTCGGGTGCTGATATTGCTGGTTCGGAAGAGCTGATTCAGGAAATCCAAAAAGGCATGATGGACTTTGATGTTCTGATTGCCACCCCCGACATGATGCCTAAGGTGGCTTCTCTAGGGAAATTGTTGGGTCCTCGTGGTTTAATGCCATCGCCTAAGGGGGGGACAGTTACTTTTGATTTAGCCCAAGCGATTTCTGAATTTAAGGCTGGTAAACTTGAGTTTCGAGCTGATAAGTCAGGTATCGTTCATGTTCTGTTCGGTAAAGCTTCTTTTCCAGAGGATGATCTACTGGTTAACTTGAAGGCTTTGCAGGAAACAATCGATCGAAATCGACCTTCAGGGGCTAAAGGGCGGTATTGGAGGAGCGTGTATATTTCTGCAACAATGGGGCCTTCCATCCAGATGGACATTAACCTGCTGCGGGATCTGAAATTTTCTGATGCAGCATAATTAGGGCTAGTATGTAGCTATCTTCTAACACCTTCAATATTTGAAACGAAAAATCAACTAAGAATCAAATATTTGGAACCAGAGACAGCAGGTGAATATCGCTTAATTTCCTGCCGAGGTTTCATCAGCCTTTCAACTTTCTTGCTTTATGCTGCAAGCTTGAAGTGTCTGATGGAATTCCCCGGCACAGTTGCCGGGGTTTTTTATTGACTGAACTTCAAAACTTTTCTTCAAGAACTAAGGAGGTGATACAAGAATGGGTAGAACACTGGAAGATAAAAAGCAAATTGTTGCTGAGCTCAAAGGACATTTGGATCAGGCCCAGATGGCCCTAATTGTAGATTACAAAGGTTTGAAAGTTTCTGAGATCACCGATTTGCGGAAGCGATTGCGTGCTAGTGGCACGGTTTGCACGGTCACTAAAAATACCTTGATGCAAATTGCGATTGATGGAAATGCTTCCTGGCAACCAATGTCAGAATTCCTCAGCCAATCTTCTGCCTTCCTCTTTGTGAAAGAGGATATTGGCGGTGCAATCAAGGCCTATCAGGACTTTCAGAAAGCCACCAAGAAGACGGAGCTGCGTGGTGGTGTCATGGAGGGTCGTGCCCTGAATCCAGAGGATGTTAAGGCGATCGGCGATCTGCCGTCTAAGGAACAACTCATGGCTCAGGTGGCAGGTGCGATCAATTCTCTGACCGCCAAAGTTGCAATTGGGATTAACGAGATTCCAGGCTCACTGGCGCGTGCGATCAAGGCTATTTCTGAGAAAGAAGCCGCTTAATAGTTTTCATGAATCCCTCAAGATAGGAGTTTTCTATGTCTGCTGTAGCTGAAATTGTTGAAAAGTTGAAGACCCTGACGCTGCTCGAAGCGGCTGAACTGGTTAAGCAAATTGAAGAGACCTTCGGAGTTAGTGCTGCTGCTCCTGTAGGTGCCATGATGATGGCGGCACCCGGTGCTGCTGCTCCTGTTGAAGAGGTTGAGGAGCAAACTGAATTTACCGTCATGCTGGAAGAAGTGCCTGCTGACAAGAAAATTTCGGTGCTTAAGGTTGTCCGTTCCATTACTGGTCTGGGCCTGAAAGAGGCAAAGGACCTGGTAGAGTCAACGCCTAAGGCTGTGAAGGAAGGGGTTAGCAAGGATGATGCTGCTGCTGCCAAGAAAGAGTTGGAGGAAGCAGGCGGTAAGGTATCGATCAAGTAACTTTGGTTGACAACGTTGTGGAAAGGGAGCCTGAAATAGCTCCCTTTTTTGTGGATTTGCGGCGTTGTTGTGATCCTAATGCTGGTTGCTATAAGGTGATTCTTAACCAGTCGTTTGTAAGGACAGTCCGTGAAGGAGACGGGTTGTAATTTGTGGGACAACTGAAATCATTATTGATGGGCAAACTGAGCTGGAAAAGAGCAGTGCGATCGTTAGTCCTGATTTATGGTGTTTTTGCAGGTTATGTTTTTTTGCGGGCCGATAGTATGATCTTCCTGCCACAGCCTGCTAGCTATCGGGATAGTGCGGCAGTTCTCAAAGTCCCAGTTACAGACCAACTCCACATTTCTGCTGTTTACCTGCCCAATCTCCAGGCTGACTACACGATTCTCTACATTCACGGCAATGCGGAGGATCTGGGGGATATTCGGCCCATGCTGGAGCGGTTACAGGGGTGGGGCTTCAGCGTCTTTGCCTATGACTATCGGGGCTATGGTACCAGCGACGGCAAGCCCAGTGAGCAAAATGCTTACCAGGATGCCGCTGCGGCCTACCGCTACCTGACCCAGACTCTGAAAGTGCCACCGGAGCGGATTATCGTCTACGGTCGTTCTGTCGGTGGAGGCTCTGCGACGGAACTAGCCAACCGGTACTCGATCGCCGGCCTGGTTTTGCAAAGCACCTTCACGTCTGCGTTTCGAGTTGTTGTCCCGATCCCCATTCTGCCTTTCGACAAATTTCCCAACCTGCGTCACCTCCGCCAGGTGAAATGCCCCGTCCTGGTGATGCATGGCCAGGCTGATGAGGTGGTGCCCTTCAGCCACGGTCAGCGGCTTTACGACGCAGTTCCTGGCCCCAAGCTATCCCTGTGGGTGGCAGAGGCGATGCACAATGACTTTAACGAAGTTGCAGGCGATCGGCTACGACTGGCCCTCCTGGACTTTCAGCAGTTGATCGAACGCAAGTAGGGTGATGCCAGATGCTGGTGAACTAGCGTTTCTGATTAAATTTAGCCCGTAGATCCTCCAGGGTTGGTTCTGACTCTTTGTCCTGCTTATCGTTGGCCCCTTGCTTACCCTTAGATGCCTGCTGGTTCTGGGGCTTCTGAGTCTGAGGTTTCTGGATCTGGTTTTTGGGGCTCTGGGGCTTGGGAGCCGCTTCCATTGTCCCCCCCGATCGCATGGAGAGGCTGATTCGCTTCAGAGCCTCATTCACCTCCAGCACCCGCACCTTCACCACCTGTCCGACTTTGACGATTTGCTTCGGGTCACTCACGAAGCGATCGGCCAATTGGGACACATGCACCAACCCATCCTGATGCACACCAATATCCACAAAGGCCCCGAAGTTAGCGACGTTTGTGACCACCCCTTCCAACTCCATGCCTACCGTAAGATCGGAGATTTCCTTTACCCCTTCCTTAAAAGTGGCGTACTTGAACTCAGCGCGGGGATCTCGTCCTGGTTTTTCCAGCTCAGCCAGAATATCCCGCAGGGTTGGTTCCCCCACTTTCTCTGTGACATACTTTTTTAGGTCAGAGGGTTTCAACCTGGCAGCGATCTGGGTGACTTCCGTCAGAGGGACCTGCAGGTCAGCCGCGATCGCCTGCACCACCCCGTAGCTCTCCGGGTGAACAGCGGTATTATCCAGGGGATTATCTCCCTGGCGAATCCGCAGAAATCCAGCAGCCTGTTCAAAAGCTTTAGGACCGAGTTTAGGGACTTTCAGAAGTTGGCGACGATCGCGAAAAGCGCCATGTTCATTACGGTAAGTGACAATGTTATTCGCCACAGCCGGAGTAATGCCCGAAACAAAGGTCAGAAGTTCCTTCGAGGCCATGTTCAGATCTACACCGACATGGTTCACACAACTCTCCACCGTTTCATCCAGTTTCCGCTTCAGCAACTTCTGATCGACATCATGCTGATATTGACCCACGCCAATGGACTTGGGATCAATCTTGACCAGTTCAGCTAGGGGATCTTGCAGGCGACGACCGATACTGACGGAGCCCCGCACCGTCACATCCTGATCCGGGAATTCCGCGATCGCCACCGGACTGGCTGAATAGACCGAGGCACCGGCTTCATTTACCATCACTGCGATCGGTTGGCGATCCAGGGTTTTCAGGATCTCCCGCACAAACTCCTCCGTTTCCCGACCCGCAGTGCCATTGCCGATCGCAATCAGCTCGACCTGGTACCGCTGAATCAGGGTGATCAGAGTCCGACCTGCCTGAGCCCGCTGCCCTTCTCCCTGGTGAGGAAAAATCGTCTGATATTCCAGAAACTTACCCGTCTGATCCAGAACCACCACCTTGCAACCGGTGCGGAACCCTGGATCGATCGCCAGGGTGGGTTTCATGCCTGCCGGAGCCGCCAACAGCAGTTCCCGCAGGTTGGCTTCAAAAGTCTGAATCGACGCAATATCCGCCTCGGCTTTTTTCAGGGATCGAACTTCTGTGATCAGGGAATTCTTCATCAGTCGATCGAAGGCATCTGCCAACAGCTCCCGATAGAAGGTCCGGACCGCTGGAGTTTTAGCCCGAATTTCTGCACCTTCCAGATAGGTCAGCACCTGCACCCGATCGAACTCCAGAGCCACATCCAGAATGTTCTCTGCTTCTCCCCGATACAGGGCCAGCAGATTGTGGGGGGCGATCGCCTTCACAGTGGCCTGGAAATTCCGGTACATCTCGAACTTGGTGGTTCCCTCTGGGTAGTCAGATTTCACCCGTGACACCAGCATTCCGGATTCCACCAGGAAATCCCGCAGGTAGGCCCGGTGTTCTGCCTTTTCGGCCACTTCTTCCGCCAGAATATCTGCTGCTCCCCGCAGGGCTTCTGCCACCGTTTTGACGCCTTTCTCCTCCGAAAGATACTTTCCGGCTTCCGTGTCCAGATCTACGGCTGTTGTCTGGGGGATATTCAGGGACTTAATCCAGGTGGCCAGAGGCTCCAGTCCCTTTTCACGGGCTACTGTGGCACGGGTGCGGCGTTTTGGCCGGAAGGGCAGATACAGGTCTTCTAGCTCCGTTTTCTGCAGACAGGCGACAATCTTAGCCTGCAATTCTGGGGTGAGTTTATCCTGTTGCCCAATCTCCGCCAGAATCGATCGCTTCCGCTCCTCCAGTTCCGTCAGGTAAGTGTGCCGCTCCAGGAGATCTCGCAATTGGGTTTCCGTCATCTCGCCCGTGCGCTCTTTTCGGTAGCGGGCGATAAACGGCACCGTGGCTCCTTCGGCAAAAAGTTCCAGGGCGTTGCTGATCTGAAGTGGCTGCAGGGATAATTCATCTGCCAGAAGCTGGGAAATATTCAGCATTGGGTCTATCTTTCAGGTAACAGAAAACAAGTTGGGACTGATAGGACATGGTACTGCAGCCCTGATGAAGTCTTCCTTTGGATTATAAAAGGATGTTGAAAGAGTCTGGATCCTTGCCCTGTTGACTAAAGTTGCAGCGATGAGAAAGAAACGGGCCTACTTTGGTTACTAAAATCAATACGGCTGTAATTTTGCCCATGCTTTGACTGGGAGCGATCCTAGAATTTGCTATCTTAGTAAGTCTAATCGTGTGAATCAACCTTTGAATCCAGAAAACTGCCCCATCAATCCAACGGGTCCGATCAACATTACCGAAGGAGATGAAGCCTTTGTGATCGTCCAGAATGCGATCATAGGGCTCTGGCAGGTGGTCAATGACTTGACCCGAATTCGTCCCCGCCACGATCGCTACCGGGTGACGATTTTCGGCTCTGCCCGCATGCATCCGGAGGATCCTCTCTACGAAGGGGTGCGCCAGTTGGCCAGCGACTTAACGATCATGGGCTGTGATATTGTGACCGGAGGCGGGCCAGGACTAATGCAGGCAGCCAATGAAGGGAGTGTGATTGCCGATCCAGAGGACCGGATGAAATCCATCGGGATTCGGGTTGCTCTAGAGTACGAGCAGGACACGAATCCCTTTGTGGAGCAGGTCTACTGCCATGAGACCTTTTTCTCCCGATTGCATCATTTTGTTCTGATCTCAGATGCTTTTGTGGTTGTACCTGGTGGGATTGGCACTACCCTGGAAGCCCTGATGATCTGGCAATTGCTCCAGGCTCAGAAATTGCATGATGTGCCCCTAGTTTTTGTTGGGCCGATGTGGTCTGACCTAGTGCTTTGGGCGAGAAAATACATGCTGAATGGGGGGGTGGCGATGGCTGATCCGGCTGACTTTTCTATCCCTATCTGTGTTGATACGTTTACTGCCGCGATCGATCAGATTCGCGTTGCTCACACTCAATGGAAACACCAAAGCGCATCTCAGAAATGATTATGAAGAAGGTTTTTGTCCTCGATACCAATGTGTTACTGCACGACCCCAGTGCCATGCTGCGCTTCCAGGATAATGATGTTGTGCTGCCCATTACGATTATTGAGGAGCTCGATCGCTTCAAGAAGCAACCTGAGATGACCGGGCGGAATGCGCGGCAGGTGTCTCGCCAACTGGATACCCTGCGGAAACGGGGCCATTTGACGGAAGGGATTCCCCTGGAGGGGGGAGGGATTCTCAGGGTAGCCCTGTGTCATCGGGAAACCCTACAGGAACTGCCGCCAGAACTGGAAGGCGACCAGGGGGACAATGCCATTCTGGCTGTTTCCCTGGAGTTGAAGCGTCAGTGTCATTGTCCGGTGGTGATGGTCAGCAAAGATACTAATCTGCGGATCAAGGCAGATGCCTTGGGCCTGACGGCTGAGGATTACGAGACGGATAAGGTGGATGTGGAAGGGCTATTCACCGGCATGGCGGAGGTGCTGGTCAGACCTGAACTGATCGACCAGTTCCACAAAGAGGGGACCATTATCCTGCCCCAGGATTTTCTGCCGAATCAGGCCCTCACCCTGATTGATGAAACCAGTCCTTCCCATACAGCGCTGGCGATCGTCGATGGTACCACCCGTCAGATTGGGCCTCTGCTCAAGTTACCTGCGTCTGGGGTATCTCGGATTCGTCCTCACAATCGGGAACAGAAATTTGCCTTTGAATTATTGCTGCGGGATTCTGTGCCTTTGGTGACCCTGGTGGGCAAGGCTGGAACGGGTAAAACCTTACTGGCGATCGCCGCCGGATTACAGAAAGTGGCGGATGAGAAAGTGTATAGCCAACTGCTGATTTCCCGGCCAATCGTTCCCATGGGTCGGGATCTGGGCTATCTGCCGGGGGATGTGACCGAAAAGCTGACCCCCTGGATGCAGCCCCTCTACGACAACTTTGATTTGATTTTTGGAACGCAGGAATCGATCGGCAAACCCAGTCACTGGCGACGGGGCCATGAGGAACTGATTGAACGGGGCCTGCTACAGATTGAGCCCCTGACCTATATTCGGGGGCGCAGTTTGCCAAAACAGTTTCTGATTGTGGATGAGGCTCAGAACCTGACGCCCCACGAAGTCAAAACCATCTTGACCCGGGCCGGGGAAGGCACCAAGATTGTCCTGACCGGTGACATTGATCAGATTGACAATCCTTACATTGATGCGGCCAGCAATGGGTTGGCCCATGCGATCGAGCATTTCAAGCAGGATGGGCTGGCAGGCCATATCACCTTACAGAAAGGGGAGCGATCGGACCTGGCTGAACGGGCGGCTGTGTTGCTCTAGTAGGCTAACTTCAAAGTTCTGTAACCTAGGCTAGGATCAAAAAGAATCCTGCTACTGGATAGTTGACATGACAACCACAGCGCGTGTTATTCATAGCGACCCTGACATCTTGGGAGGAACCCCGGTTTTTGTCGGAACTCGTGTGCCAATGAAAACTTTGCTTGATTATCTCGAAGCAGGTGATCCGCTAGATGAATTCTTAGAGCACTTTCCCAGTGTTAGCCGTGGGCAGGCGATCGCAGCACTTGAATTAGCCAAAGAAATGCTGACAACCTATGCGAATCCTGCTGGATGAATGTGTCCCACGACCTTTAAAGCGTGAATTTGTTGATTACGAGATCCGTACAGTTGTCGAGATGGGATGGTCAGGAAAAAAGAACGGTGAACTGCTGCGACTTATGAGTTAAGAGGGCTTTACGGTTCTGCTCACAACGGATCAAAATTTGCGTTATCAGCAAAACTTGCAGCAAGCTGGAGTAGCAGTTGTTGTTCTTGTGGCACCCAGCAATAGGCTTTCTGATTTAGTTCCTCTGATACCAGATGTTCGCAACGTGCTGAATACCATGACTCCGGGGAAAGTGATTGAAATTGGAGGTGCCTGAAAGCTGTGTAGTCGGGGCAGGACAACAATCCCATCGTTCCGATCGTACAAAAGTTTTGGCAACAATATACTTGGCACACCAATCCCTTTCCCCTCATGCCCCACCCCCTTCTCCCACAATGGGGAGAAGGGGCATTAACGCTTAATTTCTCCCCTCTCCCGCTCTGGGAGAGGGGCCGGGGGTGAGGGCAGTGTTGGTGCATGAAGTATATTAATGCCAAAGTTTTACAGGGGTTACCCCATCAGGCTCAATGAAGATCGGTGTCCCAAACGGCGATGTAAATCCGATCGGAGCCATTGCGCTCAATGATGCCTTCCAGGTTGCCGATCTGGAAGGGATAGCGGCTGGCCTGCCGGGTATAGATTTCCTGGAGTCCGGTTTCGATCTCGGGGGTGGTTCTGCCCTCCAGTAAGCCATTCAGGGTAGTTCGCATCACCAGTGAGTCAACGGATTGGGCGAAGGCGACCTCCGTTTGCCGCAGGCGGCGGGTGCCCCGATCGTAGATATAGCCCAGCGTCACCTGACCGGGGAGCAGGTCATAGCGGGCTGCTTCCGTATTGGGCCAGTATCCATCCCGGAGTTTGAGGGGCTGGCCCAGACGATCGACAACCTGCTGTTCAGAAGTGCCGATCGGGAAACCGGGGATACCTGTGGCGGGTAGGGTTCCTGGGCTGGTCGTGTTCTCTGGGCTGGGGGAGGCTGGAGCAGGGCTGGGGGAAGCCTCTGGGGATGGAC
>NZ_MQTZ01000018.1 GCF_001939115.1 Leptolyngbya sp. 'hensonii'
CGCCTTGGCTGCATAACTGGTAGTAGTTTCCGTCCCCTTGCGGGGAAGAGATAAGGAATGACAACTCTGTACTACGCCAAGTCGATTGACGCAGACACAGTTTCCGTCCCCTTGCGGGGAAGAGATAAGGAATGACCCGTAGTCGCAACACGGCGTCCACCCTTCTGGTGGTGTTTCCGTCCCCTTGCGGGGAAGAGATAAGGAATGACACGAATTAGCGCCGACGTTGCAAAATCCAAGCGCCAAGGTTTCCGTCCCCTTGCGGGGAAGAGATAAGGAATGACAGCTCCCGACTGACAATTCGGGTCGTCTGGAGTGAACTGTTTCCGTCCCCTTGCGGGGAAGAGATAAGGAATGACGCGAATATGCCGTGGATTTTACTCTGCAATCAAAGGTGGTTTCCGTCCCCTTGCGGGGAAGAGATAAGGAATGACTCGCAACTGCATACGCGGCCTTCCGCTCTTTATTGGAGTGTTTCCGTCCCCTTGCGGGGAAGAGATAAGGAATGACCAAACTCGGCTTTGCTCAATTTCTTGTCTGATTCTGGGGGTTTCCGTCCCCTTGCGGGGAAGAGATAAGGAATGACGGTATTGGCGGGGGCGGAGCCACCATAGGCAGCAATCAAGTTTCCGTCCCCTTGCGGGGAAGAGATAAGGAATGACGAGGTTGCCCCGTAAGCGGTAATGGAGCGGCCAGAATCCAACGTTTCCGTCCCCTTGCGGGGAAGAGATAAGGAATGACTGGTGCTGCAGCCGGGTTTACACCACCCGCTGCTTTCACGTTTCCGTCCCCTTGCGGGGAAGAGATAAGGAATGACCATCTCCTCAGTGGAGAATATTGCGGTTCCGTATCTATTTTGCGTTTCCGTCCCCTTGCGGGGAAGAGATAAGGAATGACCTAGGAACTACAAATAGAATTTCAGTATCTGGTTCAGGAGTAGAGTTTCCGTCCCCTTGCGGGGAAGAGATAAGGAATGACCCGGATTGAAGCCGGGTTCCCTGCTATTACAACAGTTATCGTAGATCGTTTCCGTCCCCTTGCGGGGAAGAGATAAGGAATGACCTAATTGGACAGGAAGCCTGGACCGGAGTGAAGGCAGCCTGGAAGTTTCCGTCCCCTTGCGGGGAAGAGATAAGGAATGACCAGCCTTTGACCCAACTGGTTCTGAGCGTAGTTCTTCGCGTTTCCGTCCCCTTGCGGGGAAGAGATAAGGAATGACACAACACCCCACCGAACGTTGTCCAGCACAGGCCAGTCAAAGTTTCCGTCCCCTTGCGGGGAAGAGATAAGGAATGACGAGCGATCGCCGGGTGATTCACTACCGGGAGTACAAGGGGTTGGTTTCCGTCCCCTTGCGGGGAAGAGATAAGGAATGACTGGAGAGAAAGCTTATAACCAGAAACGACGCGATCGGGTTTCCGTCCCCTTGCGGGGAAGAGATAAGGAATGACACTATCGCTATCGTGCCGGTGTGGGCCATACCACGATCGTGTTTCCGTCCCCTTGCGGGGAAGAGATAAGGAATGACTACATGGTAAGCGCTGCAATGGAGTGTTTACACCACTGCATTGTTTCCGTCCCCTTGCGGGGAAGAGATAAGGAATGACCCTACCTTCTAGAAACCTTTCACTATTTTATTTTCAAGGTGCAATTCCACCAAAGTACGGATGTTCGATTTAACAAAAAGATACATCTTAGTAAGAGCGTGGATAACTTCCCGAAAAAAAAGCTGTTTGAGAAAATAATAGCTTCTCTCTAACCCATCAAGCCTAAAAATATACTTAAACTCCTAATTACTCTATTTTACTCACTAAAGCTTGTGCTAACTTGATCCGACAAAATAGCAAGTGTCTTCATATTCTTTTACAATTGCCCAAACCCTGGGCTCACCCATTTCTCCCCAAACGATGCCCCTGAATTCCCTTCCAAGACAAGTTACAAAACTATGTAATCTGGAGGCTCATAGGGAGGCGGACTGCCATAGACCTTAGTCCGATCGCGGGCGATCGCATCCAGAGGATAAGCCCGCAGGCTATCTTCACTCAACTTTAGTACAGGGAGCCAGGAATTCTCCAGGAGTTGCGCTAGCGTTGGTTCATCCAGGGGACACTCAAACACCGAATATTGAACCCGCTGACATCGCTGCTCCAGACGCTTAACCAGCCGCTGACGACGTTTATCATCGGTCACATCGTAACAGACTAACCAGAGCGCCGTCATTTTAGAACAAACGCCTCATAATTCAGCCCTCGATCGATCAAACAGCGCCCCAAACAACGAGCCTGCTCCAACAAAATCTGACTCAAGCTTAAGCGGCGATTCTGAGGTGGGTAGAGAAGAGGTTGGCGTAACTGCTTTTCCAGTTCACCCAAAAACAGTTTTTTAGCCGTACTGCCCAACCAGATCCCAACCCCATCGGGAGAAGGTTCAAAATCAGCCAGATCCAAAACATCCGACTGGACCAGCGTAATCACGGCCTGATCTACCACGATAGGTCTAAACTCCTCCATCAAATCCAGAACCAGGTTGGGACGATAGGGCTCGATCGCATGAAAGAACCCCAGATAGGGGTCCAGCCCAGCCTGCACTGAGGCTGAAAATACCCTGGCCAGTAGAACGCCATAGCCCCAACTTAAGAGCGCATTGATCGGATCCAGAGGGGGTTGGCGATTGCGGCCCGAAAAACGCCATATAGCCGGAAAGTAGTGACGCAATGCCTGGTAATAGGTCCGGGCACAAATGCCTTCAATGCCCATCAACTCATCCCGACTGAGGGGCGCTGAACTGTTGTGAAGACGAGGTAAGTAAGCTGCGATCGTATCGATCGCCTCCACCAGCTCAGAAACCTGCCCCTGGGTTTTCCGATTATGGCGTTGCAGCAAAACTCGCTGATTCCGAACCTTGCCCTCTACTAATTTGTGGGCCAGAGCCAGCCCAAAGGTGGTCTCAACCATCCGGTACTGGGCCAAACGAATCGTTGGATTTGTGGCGAAGTGGCCTTGCAGCCTGCCCCGAAACTGACCATCCTGACGCAGGAAAATGGTTTCAATCCCTCGATCCAGCAATTCTGCAATGACCACACTGGTTAATTGTACCCCTGGTAACACGACCACCAATGTTAATTCAGCGACGCGCAACGTCCGAGTTTGCCCCTGCTTGCAAATAAGCAGAGCTTCATTTTGAAAGCGAACGACAGTTCCAGGCTCTGTGAGATAAAGGGTGGTCATTCGTATAAATAGATATTACCAGGAGCACAAAGTTGAGTTTTTTATTATGATAGAAAATATTCTTGCTATGCATCATTAGAAGTGATTCAAATTGGAGGACAACCGGATGTCTGATCCTTTGGCTCGTCAAGTGATCCGATATCGAACCTGGGTTGTAGCCCTGGCTAATGCAGGAATCACCTGGGTGATTTTGATTATTGCGCCCCTAGGATTATTTGCCGTGATCACCTGTACGGCTCTGGTATTCCTGAGCAGTTGGTTAGTGGGTAGTTTGTGCGATCGGGCGCTGCTGGCCTTAATGAATGTAGAAAGTTGGGATGCTTTCCTGAGTAACACCCGGCGATCGGACTTGGGAACCTCAGAACAGAGGTCCGTGAATCCCCAGGTTTTACCCACGGATCAAAGACGCAACTTGCCCGATTAACGACTGATCTTCCGATTCTAGATCAACAGACAGCGCTGCTTGTTCCCAATAACCCAACAATACGGCTCATGAGAAGATCGGGCATTGTTGGGGCCTTTCCATGAACCCAAGGGCCACAGGTCATATCCAGATAGGGTTCCTGTTGATGAACTACTGTACAGTCCTCCAGCGTACTCCGTAACACTGCGACAGGCTTCAGATTGCCCCGATCACGGCAGAACTCATGCCAGGGCGCGATCGCCTCCGGCTTTGAACTGATAATCAGATAATGGGAACAGGCTTCCAGAAGTGGTTGCTTTTCTGGTTGTACCATCCCTCCTACATCCACAATCACCAACCGCTTCTGCCGTCGCAACCTTAAAATCGCCTGAGCCTGGTAGGGAAAAAAGCGTTCTGTGAACTGGCCCCGGTTGATGGCTTTGAAGACCTCCCGTTCTGGTTCAGTGAGTTCAGGTCCCAGTTCCAGGATGTAGTTTCCCTCTCCATCCCATTGCGCCCGTTGCAGATACACATCCGGATACTGGGGCAGCAACGCCTGGAACAGGCTATGAGAAAATACGGTCTTGCCACTGTCTGGAGGACCCACCACCAACAGGGCCGGACAGAGGGCATGGGGGCGAAGGCGATCGCCCGTGGGTTCAATCGGAATGACCTGCCCAATCCGAGCCAGACGAGAATGGGTTGAAACGACCACAGCGCCCAATCGCGGGTCATAGCAGGCGACCCAGGCCGTAGGATGTAGCTCGTGCACCAGGTAGCTGTACAGCCAGATGGGGGCACGCCCAGAGATGACGACTCCTCCTGTCGTATCAATCCCTGCGGGTAAGCGCAAGTCTTCCAGAGCCTGTGGTTCGATGATGCGATCGCTACGAGTCAGCTCAATCTCCAACCATTGATACTGCAGGCCCTGAGCTGTTTGACGTGGTGTTAGGTGGAGCAAAACCCCTGACTGATTCTTGTCCATCATACGTTGGGTCTCGAAAGGTCTTATGGTATTATCGCAGCAGCTTGAATAGGGGACTTCCAATTGGGGCATCCGGGGTTCATTTATCCACCCAGTCCACAGGTGTTGCAGTGGTTGAGTGCTGGGCAACTGGGCAATCGGTTGCAACGAACCGTTCGCCTGTGGGTATTGTTGAGCCACCTCTACGGGCCAACCTGGAACTGGGCGATACAATTGCCCCAACCCTTTTCCTATCCCGATCTGCGCGATCGTTTATTTGCTCCCACCCATAAGCAGAGTGACAACCTGAGTATTGAGGTCATCACTTCGACCTGTACTGATCCGAGCTGTGCCTGTCATCAAACGATGCAAGCATGGCTTTCAGGGACTCATCTCATTCCTTCTGAACCTCGGTGGTTGGAAGAGATGATCCACCTGACTGGTCTTTCCATGGCAGAACTGCAGGGGCAGTTGCAACTGTATCCCTTTGCCACGGTGCATCGATCGTTGCGAGAGGATCTCAAACTGCTGGCTAAATTAGGCTGGTTGCAATCCTCAGATCGGGGCAGCTATTTGTGTCAGATCCCTGCTCACTGGCCCGAACCTCCAACAGAAGTTGAAACAGCTCCTGAATTAGCCCGACTCTCCTCATCCGAAACCTGGGATTTGCTGCGGGCCTTGGAATCTGTCAGTTTCATGCAACCCAATCTAGAACCCACAATTCAGGCTCTCTGGGATCAGGCAACAAAGGCAGATCCACCAATGTCTCGACTGGAGCAAGAACCGACACAGCGAATCTTTCTGGAGCTGGAATACATTCTGTTCCCAGACACTCAAGACCGGGTCGATACCTATCAGGATCAATTAACACAGCTCTGGCGCAAGGGAGAAGGTGGGGTGATCACTTTTGAATATTTCATGGCGAGAGCACAGAAACAGGTGCAGGTAATTGTGCATCCAGTTTGCATTCACTATGTGCGACGGGCGAAGTACTTGAGTGCCTATGGGCTGGACCCGGAAGGTCAGATCGGCTGGCACAATTATCGCCTTGATCGAATTGTGTCCGATCGCTTGAGAATCCTCCCCTGGGGTGATCCGCTAGTACCCAAAGCCCTCAAGGATCTGTGGCATGCAGGCCAGCTCTATACCCCAGACTATGTGCGAGAACAATTACGACAAGCCTGGGGATTTAACTTTTACCTGCGCCGTGAACTGCTGCTGTTGCGCTTTCCCAGAGCCTTTGCTCACGGGTACGTTGAAGATACGGTGCGGCATGAGACTTTTCGCTCGATCGCCTACAAAAAGATTCCCGCTTTACTGCAACGGGAGCATGTGCCAGAGCCAGAACAGCAACAAATTCTGGCACTATTGCAGCAACGATCGGCGAAAGATGCCTATTACCATGCCTGGGTTCGCATTGGGGATATCAATGTGACCATGCGCCTGCGGGATTGGCGACCAAATGGAGAGGTGTTAGCTCCCTGCTCTCTCCGTCAGCAAATGGCTGAGGAAGCGACTCAAGAGCTAGCCCACTATCAGGATTTAACTTGAGGATGTCCCTACCTTAAGATTAAAGGTAACCAGACCGAGAAACACCAATCCTTGTCAGGCAGCGATTATGGTCGTCCAAATTCCGATTCGGCTGATTCAGGTTCCACCGGGGCAACGAGTCCTGTTGCAAGGCATTGATTGGGAGAAATTTGAGGCGGTTCTGGAGGAATTGGGGGAACATCGCTCCACGAAGATCGCTTACAGCAATGGAATTTTGGAGATTATGGCTCCGTTACCGGTCCATGAATTTGACAAGGAAATCATCAGTGACTTGCTGAAAGTGTTTCTGGAAGAGTTGGAGATTGAGTTTTTGACGTTGGGATCAACCACCTTCAAAAACAAAACTATGCGGCAAGGGATTGAGCCAGATCAATGCTTTTATATTCAAAACGAATTGCCGATACGGGGCAAAAAATGCCTTGATTTAGCGATCGATCCACCTCCTGACTTAGCTCTCGAAGTTGATATTACCTCTCGCACCCATCCAGATATCTATGCAGCTTTGGGTGTACCCGAATTATGGAGACGGGATGGCGATCTGATTCAAGTCTATGTTCTCCAGTCAGGTCGCTATATTGAAGTAGAGGATAGCCCGACTGCACCCGGATGGCGACTGCCAGCGGTGATTCCACAATATGTTGAGCAAAGTCGAGCGATCGGACGAAATCAGGTCATGCGGGCGTTCCGGACTTGGGTGAGGGAGGAGTTAGAGAGAAAGGGCTAAGGGTGACGACTGAGTAGTTCCATTGCCCAATGACGATCTGCCTCTAAAAGGGGGAGTTGGGGAGGAGGAGTATCGTCGATCGTCAGGTGATACCGATCTCGCCCATCCCAAGTCAGCAGACTCGCGTGAAATCCCCTCTCGGGAGGGGTGGCCCGCAGGGCCGGGGTGGGTCTAGGAACGGGAGCAGGAGCGTTGAACCCACCTCTACCCCTCTCAAGAGGGGATTATGTATGCACGGTAGGGGATAGGGCTACACCAGTGGGATGTACTCGATGCTGGTATGCACGCTACTCCTCTGGTAAGCGATCGACATTGGGCATACTTTTCTCCCAGTTTTTGATGTCAAACAGGATGCCATTACGGACAATTTCTGCGATCGGGTTGGTCATATCTAATTTTCCAAATAAAGGAAAAATGATTTTACATCAATTGATTAGTTTAGAGTTCCCTTCGAAAAAATTCGGCGAATTTTTAATTGATAGTTATTGGCTTCTTCAATAGCTTGCTTGAGATTTTCTGTTCTACCTTCTAAGAGGGCATGAGCAACACCCCTGCGAATGCTGTTTACCTTATTAAACACCTTATAAAGAGATGTTGACTGATTATGTTTGCATAGAAATTCTTTCATTTCTTCACGGCAATCTTTATTTTTAGGATCCCTTCCCTGAACTTCGCAAACATAGGTAATTACTGCTTCAGCAAGTGTTATATAGCCAGTTGAATAACGTTTATTCTGGAAATACCAATCTGCAAGTTCTAGCTGAAATTGACTCTCACTGAGAGAACTCCTTGAAAATCTATTGACAAAATTTTCAAGAATTGATCTTACATATTTAAATGGTCCTTCAGAAACGGTTTCAGAAAGGGTAGATTTTAAATCTGAACTCTTTTGTTTAATATCCGGCACGTAGTTAATTTGAATTGCATCAGATAAAGCATGAATACGTTTTGCCAACAATTCCTCATTCTGTTGGCATAACAATTCAGCGATCAACTCACCATTCCCATAATTCTTGAGATTATAAGCACCCTTTATCCAGGTAGTAATCTCAAAGAGAGGTTTTAAATCTACTATCGGTGTTATATTCTCTAGTTCTCTAGATACCTCAAGCATTCCATAGTAAATACCTGCAATTTCAATCTTTTTTTCAGACAATAAATCATTAATAAATGTAATTGTTAGAAATTGAAGGATCGGGAGAGAACGAAAGGAGTGTGTGATATCAATGTATAATTGATCATTTTCTTCAAGATCACTTAGACTTTGACTAATTCTTTCAAAGTTTATCCATAATTCCTCTTGATTTAATCCATATTTAGTCAATACGCATTTAGACTCACCTCCAAGGACCTTATTAAGCTCTGACAAATCCAAAGAATCTAGAGAGCTTTGGTAGTTTAAAGCTTCAATTTTTTCTACAAGTTCCCAGTAATAATCTTCATCAAAGGGCACTCTTTTTGCCTTACAAAAGAAGCGGTATACTTCTTCCCACATTGATTTTACGGTTCCTATGAAAATGATTCTATCCAGCTTAAGATTCTGATAAAGAGCAGAAGCGATAAATGTTTCTTCGTAAAGCTCTTCACCTATTTTGTAGGTTGCTTTTCTATACTGTCTGAGTGAATCACCATCTTTCGTGACAGACCCAGTGCCCAGAGAAGCAATTAAAATTTTAGCCATTATGAATCACCTTTAATTAGTAAAGTTTGTCCCATTCCTAAGCGGGTTTTAATGCCTGTTCCACTAAACTGAGCATATTGCACCAACAAGTTAGCCACATTTGCTAGCAGCGGATCAATCTGGCCTCGCACCCTCAGCGTCACGTCACCTTTGAAACCGGTCACCTGCCCTTGGTGAATTTGGGTCGAATAGGTTTGAATTCTATGGTGACTGAGGACGATCGCCTCTCCCAGATACCCGATCAGATCCTCACTCCCTAGATATACGGGTGCAAAGTGGTTCCAGCGTTCCAACCAACTGCGGAACATTAGAGTTGGAACGGGTAAAGGGAGATAGGTACGGTTCTGGGCGAATGCGGTGGGGGTGAGAAACTTGAGGTCGAACCGCCGCACAGGTTCTGGTTCGGCAGCGACTAACTGGTGATAAAGACTTTCATAGCTGGTAACCTCATCTTCTCGGTTAACAATGGAGAAAGCAGCTCCCAGAAATTCCAGCGTTGAGGAGAGTTGGAGATTAGCGATCGCCTTTGAAGCCGGTTCTTGGAGACCTGATAGAGAGAGCTGGTAAAATTCTTCTGGGTGAAAAGTCAGGAAGTCTCTTGAGGCAAACCAGTGACCTAAAATGCCAGAATAAGTTGTGGTTGGAATGGCTTCATTGCCGAGTTCAAGCCCCATGCGGCGATGCAATTCCTTCACCAGTTCCATGCCATAGGACCGGGGTAAGGCAACAGGCTCAGGCACAGTCAAAGTCCAGGTCGATCGAATCAGCATGACTACACTACCTTAAACTTGACCCAGCCTGGGACAAACTTAATTGCGCCACTGGAGCCTACAACTGTGCGGCGAGACTTGGGAGCCTCAAAACCAGGAGCTTTAAGGCCACAGGTATCTCGGATTTCCATTCTCAAGTTATCGTCCAGTAACAGGTTAACGGTAGTTCCGGCCATGCCACTGGCCCAGCCGACCCGTAGGCTAAAAGGACATTGCTCCGGTTCATACAATGTTCGAATGTCGCTGAAATCAAGATTTTTCCCCTGCGCATTGGGATTATTCTTCACTTCCTGCCAATAATAGTGCTCGTGATCCCATTGGTCTTGGGCAAATTCCTGGCAAATCTTGAGCAGATCCTCGATCGTCTGAAAGGGCAGGGTCATCCTCTGACTATGACGAAACCAAGAGAGCATGGTTTCGTCGAGGGTAATCGTAAATTGGGTTTGCGCTAATCGAACCATTTCTGTATAGATCGAGGCTCTATACTTGGCTTTCCAATCAGGAAAGTGGCTGGAGACAATTACTTCCGTTGTAATGGCTTGATTAATCGCACCCTTTTGGCCTCTTTTGTTGACAATTTCCTGTTCGATTAAAGGATCTGAGTCAGTCACATGAACTGCCCGCATAAAATCTGTATTCGGACCTTCTCTGGCAGAAACGGGTTTTCCCTGATAGATGAGATCAAAGTCAGCAAAGAGCCGGTTCATAAATAAGCTATCGTCTGTAAATTTAGCCCGGTGTCTGAGTTCCCCCATGCTTTTGCGGAGTCGGCTTTCGATGGCACTGATTTGATTCTGTTGCGGGACGTTAAATCGCTCAGCATGCTTGAGCAGGTAGTAGGCGATCGCTGTTCGTATAGCCCCTTTAAGGGAAGAGCCAGGAATATAAAGCTGCCCCAAACCATTGCGAATCATCGGACGCAATTCGGTAATCTTCTCTCCTGTCCACTTGGCGCTAATCAAGTGTTCGGGGAAGAGACGATCACCCTCACTGGTGAGGGCAGTTTGCCAGCGATCGCCAAAGGTATCTTCCAACAGGGATGTAATGTCTCCCCGGTCTTCAACTCGCTGAATGAAATCATCCAAGCGTCCCCGTTCTTTTAATGCCCTGGCCAGGGCATTTTGATCAGGAAGATAAACTCGCCGTCCCGTTTGCACACATTCAAAGGGATTTAACTTCGATACGGCTGACCCAATATGCAAAATGGGACTGGTCAGTTGAATTCGACAAGTCTTATAAACATCTGGTTTGGTGAGGACAAAATCAGGGGCTTGGGTCATACCAGTTCTCAACTTGAAGGCCAGCAAAGTTTTGATAATCTGAAACGTTATCTGTTACCAGGACCAACTGATTTGTTTTAGAGATCGCAGCAATTTGCCCATCTACAAAGGGAGGTGTTCGTCCCATTGCGAGACCAATCATGCACTCGTACTGCTTCCCAAAGGTTAGGTTTTTTTCTGATCCAGAGATCGTAGTTTTCAGTAGAAATCAAAACTGCAATTCGCTGACCAAGGTGGGTTAATTCAATTGTATTTCCCAGTTGAATTTCAGTTTGAATTTTGTCAAACTGGCTTTGAAGCTGGTTAATGGAATATTGATAAGTCATATTTCCCCCCTCGCGAAGTCAATTAGATGTTTTTTCACGCTTTAACTGGCAAACTTACAGCAATTCCACTGCGGTAGATCTTGTGGGTATTGAAATTCTCAGGCGTAACATCAGCGAGTTTGCCCTGGGGTTTGTCTGAGAAAACAGACCCCTCCACAAACATTTGGACAGATTTTCGTCGTTGTTGCCGACCTGAGAAGGGAGAAGTAATCCATCCGCCTCGCTCCTGCAATTCGTAACTGGCTTCTTGAAACAAACTGCTTTTAGCTGTAATTGCATCATCCCAAAAGACACTGAGTAGACTGTGGCGATTCGCTTCAGGAATGGTGATTAGATCATTCCACTGGGAGGGAAGATCCAGCCATTCCGCCTCAAATCGCCCTGCTCCGCTTGATCGCTCTCCACCTAATCCTTCTTCGCCCAGGAAATTCAGTGTCGTGTGAAGTTCTTCCTCCAGAGCTGAATTTGCTTCAGGAAGATGGAGGAGAAAATAAAGCCCTGAAAGGCTTTTAACCCTGTTGCCATTTTGTTCTGATTGATAATGGACAAACCCTGTGTGGTAGAAGTTGGTTGCGCTGGTTGTACGATCGATCGCGACCTTGGGCAGCTTATGTTTTTCAAAAGCTTTGCCATAATCAAATGTTCCAGCCTGGTCTAAGGTCTGGCCCTTAAATCCACTATCATTCTTCTTAGTTTTAGCTATCAGTTGGCAACGATCTCTGGCTGTAAAACCCTCACCTTGGTACCATTTTTGCCAAATTTCTAAGGGTAAAAACTTCAGACCTTTGAAGGTTTTGGCAAAATCCATATCATCCTCTCCAGCGGGATAGTTTTTGGGCAAAGCCACTGGACGAGGAAGATAGTAAATGGATTGGTTGTTGACTTCACGATAGATAAAGGTGGAACTGAGGCGAAAGGGAGGTTCTGCTTCAGTCTGGAAGCGATCGAGCAGGTTCTCAACAGGATATCCCAGGCGAGCATAGATGGTGATCAGGGCACTGAACAGGGTATCCGATCGGACCCGTTCGCTGGTTTCTTCCAGGCCAATCCCTAACTCACCAAAATGAACTGGATTTTGCCCAAACTTGAGTTTTACTATTTTCCACCTTTTCATCGCCTACCTCAAACAGTTGGCAGTAGATCTTGAATTTCATTGAATTTTTCAGGCAATTTAGAAGTATTCTCAATTGGAGCTTCTAAAGCGTTATGAGAAGGCAAAACTAGTATAGTGTTCTGATTAGAGGATACGAGTCGATAATCTCGATAGTGAAATAGTAAGTTCTCAAAACTGACTTTACCGTAACCACGAGAACCATGACCACCTAATGCATCATCCTCTAAAATAAAAATTGCTTGCAATAAGTTCTTCAGATCCGTTCGAGCATCATTTAAAGACTTGGCAACATCTTCCGCTGATTTATTTTCACTTTCAACGGTATAAACCATTTCAAAGTCAAATCTAGCTCCTTTAGGAACACGTTCTATTTGTCTTGGATTTGCTGCTGCTGTAATTCGATCCAAACCGTTCTCAAACTTCCATTCAGTCATGTAAAGCCCAGTATCAATTTTCTCAAGTCTGGAAGCATTCAAGAGATGACAATCCCGAACAATCAAATGAGCAGGTGAATTTCGTCCTTTAGCGTAAGAGAATTCTTCACCACTCTCTTCTAAGTCAGTACGGGGAAGCTTACGAAGGTCATTAACGCGATCTAAACCCTCTGAATCAATGATAGAAGTTTTAAGCCAGCAGTTATTTCCTGTAGAACCAAAAACTCTGCTGACAGGGCAATTTCGAGCACCAGTAAATTTAATGGGTGCAGTATTTTGTCCGAGTTCTGTGTAACCATCTTCCAAATCGTCACTCTCGTAGCGGTAAGTCCCTGAACCTCCTTTGCGATTTATAGGTTTTCCCTCTAATCGCTCCAGGATTGATCTGAGCTTTCCCTTAAGGGAGGAACCAGGAATATACGGCTGACGAGTCAAAGGATCTCGAATTACAGGTTTATCTAGTCCACCAATATCAAGGTTTTCACCACCTCCACCAATGTGTAAGCCAGTTTCAACAACTAACTCACCTTTGATAAAGAGTTTTCCTAACAGAAATTTTTGTTGCATCATCATAATCACTCTCCACCTGCCTCTTTGTGATAAGCAATAATCGCTTCAACCAATTGAACTAGCCTCTCAAAATCCTTCGGTGATTTCACTTTCTCTTTAATTGCAACAGTGATAACATCACTAAATTCTTTGGCGGGATTGACCTTATCCTTTTTTTTCATCTCCTCTCGTTTTCGAGCAGCAGCATAAGCCAGTTGGGGTTGAAGAAAAGCAATATCATTATCTACTATGGAAAACTCATCTCCTCGATTCAATCGAGCTTCAATTTGTTTCACTGCATCTAGAAATCTTCGCAGATGATTAGTTTTTAACTCATGTTTTTTAAGGTGTATGCCAAATTTTCTGGCTTGTTCAACAAGCGTACGGACTTGATATTGATGTAATCCAGACTCTAATTTTTTAATAGTTGTCTGAATTTCACTTGTGATATTTGTAACCTCATCACTTTGCTCAACAGATTCTGGTTTTTGTTGAACACTTTGATTTGATCCAAGCGACTGTTTCTGATGAATTTGCGGAGAAGATCTTGTAGGTCGGTTGAGTGGTTGTGTCATAAATGTGATGTCTAAGTGATTAATTCAAGTGGGCGCGTAGAAAATTACACTTGCAAAACCTGATCAAGAGTCAGAGCCAGTTCGGGGAAAATTTGAGACTCAATCCGATCGCTGCCCCGATATTCCTGCCCCTCATACAGACCGTCTACCAGTTGAAGAATCGTGATTTTCTGCTCTGCCGGATCGACAATCCAGTATTCAGGAATGCCAAAGGAGGCATATTCAGCTCGTTTGAAGCGATAGTCTCGCTTGATGGAGTCGGGGCTAACCACTTCCACGGCTAAAAGGACTCCTGATTCAAGTACCGCTGAAACATTCAGATAGGGCTGCATTTGCTCTAACGGAACAATACAAAGATCGGGCAGTCTGGATCGACGAACAGATGTTCTCACGCCCACCAATTGCAGCGGTATCCAGGGAAATTGGAGCCGATTAATTTCATTCAGTAAAATATTGCTGAGAAACGTGAGAATGATTGCATGAAGACCGATAGGTGGATTCATCAGAATCAGTGCTCCATCCTCTAGTTCATAGTGATTATCTGTACCGTCGTTGTAGGACAGGTACTCCTCAAAGGTGAGTTTTGGGGTCGTTAGTGTGGATGTCATAGGTTAAGTACTGCGAGTCAGGAGTTCAATCCAGGTGGCGATCGCCCGGAAGTAGGGCGCATTGTAGGGGCTTTTCAGCGAAGTGCGAACAGGTTGAAAACTCTCGCTATCTCTGATGCGACTAGGCAAACGGGCTAGAGTGTAAGCAATCTTAGGCAAGTGTAAATAGTAGCGAATCTCCTGTTGCTGAGTCTTTAACTGCTTCAATTTTGGAGCCTCATCCGTTTTGGGAGTCTGCGCTTTCTTAAAGTCATCTATCTCGCGTTGCTTTTCCTTAACGGCGTGTTCTTGCACTTCAGCCGTAATGAGAAGATTGCGAACAAAACTGCGAGATTGATTGTCTGATAGCTCATCCGTTTGAAGTTGGCTCACAAATGGAAAGATTCCTAACCATTGCGGTTGATCTTTAGCGTCTAAATGCTTCTTAGCATGATCATCTAATTGCTTAATCGCTCGATCTACTTGATCTGGAGTTGTCGCCCCTAACCACTCGTCCCACTTAAAAGCAGTACCAAATAGCCCTAAACTATCACGCCCGTTTCCCTTCGCCTGGTCTTCTGCTTCCCCAGATTCTTCCGCAGCCTGATATAAGGGGAATTTTGGGATTTCAAGACTGATGCCACCAGAAAGGGTTATGTCTGGATGATTACCTGTATAGGCTCGGAAAGATTGATAAACATCAAAAGCAAACTCAACCACTTCATTCCAGGAGCCAGCCACAAAAAGATCATCGCCTCCAGCATAAATAAATAATAGGTTTCTACGATCGTTTGTGGTTAGCAATTTGAACTTAAATGACTCAGATTGGCTTGAAAAATTTTTCCAGCGATCGTCTGCTAGACTATTCAGATAAACCTTGAAGAAATAGCTCATCTGACGGGATAAACCTGCCAATTTTGGTAAAGAATAACTTTGTAGCCCTTTCGCAAAAATTTTGCCTAATTTATCCACGTCCATCCGAAGGTAACCAACCCGGTTAATGCCTTCAGCCAGATTAGCAAACTCATCCGCTGTCATAATTCCAGGTAAGATTTGCTTTCCATCTTCAACCTCACCTTCCTCCATGAAAGCGCTCTGTTGTGCATAGTTGCCTAGCAAGAGTGGAATAGCAGTGCTGCCCTGGTCAGTCTGATAATCTTCAATCCTCCAATTATTGACCAGTAAAAAGGATGCAGATGCAACAGTTTGAAGAGCTTCCTCTCGATTTCTAAACAGGTTATAGTAAACTTCTCGATTCACTAAATGAACATATCTGCGGGCAAGAGGTTTGCCTTCAGTTCGGATAATTGCGTTCGTTTGTAAGATTTGCTGACCTAAGCGGAACATTCGCCTGCAAGTGCCACAAGCAAGTACATTACTATCTTTTGTTAGAGGCTTTAAATCAGCTTCATCATCACGATGACAAACTTTGCAGGGTTCGTAGCTTACTTTCTTTTGGAGGAGAACTGGCAAACTCTCACAAAACCTAACTGTCTTACGTTGATTTACTTTATCAATCGCCTGTTGCCAGACCTTTTGAAATTCCGGCGTTGCAATTATGTTTAAGTTAAATGTTTCATGGTCTAAAGCGAGAAATACTTTACCCTGAAACTCTTTTCGCAACCATTGATTGATATCTTGACGAACGCTATCAATTTTTCCTTGAATTCCTTGTATCGGAGCTAGTAGGTATAAGTTACCTCCTCCAGCATAGATAACATTGCTACGGGGGAGCTTCAGAGTGATCAAGAGTTGTTGAACGACCTCTTCTGTTACTAACTCTAAATAGAAACTACGGGCACGCAGAGACTTTAACGCACCATCGGACGAAATAGTATAGATGAATTTTTGGATGCCCGATAAATCCCCAGCAACCAGACTCAACTGCTCAGTATCGGGATTATCTGCCAAAGCAGCTGCGATCGCAGCGGTGATTCTCATCTGATCGATCAATGCCACATCGGGCTGCCCAAAGCTGAGAAAGGACCCATATTTCTCCAAGAACACAGTCAGGAGGGAAAGGTTTTCCCAGTCTGCTTGGGTCAAGCTCTCTAGGGCCGTTTTGATTTTTCCCTTCAGTTCACTTAAATCGGGCAGATCAGTCTGAGGGTAAGGAATCGGAGGATTGGCATCTTCAATTGCGATCGCAGGGCAATAGTGAATTTTTGCTTTATGCTCTTCTTCGCCTTGCTTCGGCAGTCTGACCTGGTCAAACAGTAGACATAAGGCTCCAATTTCTGCATCCTGCCAACCCAGGATTTTCATGGCCCGATCGACGGCTGGTACTAAATTTTCAGGTTGATAGCTAAAACGAGCCTCTACCCAGATCGCTAGACGAGCGATCGCCTGTTGTGCAACCTGAAGCGCTGCCTGATAGGAAGATAACTTATCCATTCCACTGAATCCAATCAAATCTTCTCGTTCCAAACTTCTTAATTCTGCCGATCGTAGCCTATGACTTGACGATCGTAGACAGGCACCCCAGGCTCGATCTCCCTATCTCCCCATGGCAAAGCTAAACAGCTTCTGCCACAGAACTGCAATAGGTAGATTATCCCGATCGAGATAGCAAAGTGAATTGTTGTCCAGGATATGGCAATTATCGATATTGGTAGAAAAACTCAAGATCAATTTCCACTTTTGCCCATATTTGTTAAGGGTTGTTTACTCATTCCTGGAAAAGAGCATTTTACGGTCATGCCATCGGGCTTTCCCGGTTGAGCGGTAGATGGTAGGGAACAATCATCTCAGGAAGACCTTAGCCTCTGGCCTGAAGGTACATTTAAACCTTACACCCTTGATTGAATGGGGGTCTTCCAGAGTTAACCTACCCCGGCCCTGCGGGCCACCCCTCCCGAGAGGGGATTTAGGTATTGCAATCACGGATTCCTTCGAGGGGAATGGAACAGGGCAGAATGCCGACAACTTTCCTGGATGAATGATCATGTCTTCAACTTTAATGTAAGTCACGACAGCTTGTGTGGAGGTCACAACAGCTTGTGTGGAGGTCACAACAGCTTGTGTGGAAGTCACGACAGCTTGTGTGGAAGTCATGGCAACTTGTGTGGAGGTCACAACAGCTTGTGTGGAGGTCACGACAGCTTGTGTGGAAGTCATGGCAACTTGTGTGGAAGTCACGACAGCTTGTGTGGAAGTCATCCCTCGTGCCCAGGCTCTGCCTGAGTGTCCAGGCAGACCCACCCCTCCCAGGAGGGGATCAATCGCTACCGCTGCGGAACTTGGTAATTAGCCTCTATCGGTCCCCTTGCGGGGAATGGGTAATGGAACTCTGGCATTCATGGTGGTGGTGGGTTTCGCACCCTCAGTCTCTGAGTCGTTCGTCCCAGGTTTCCGTCCCCTTGCGGGGAATGGGTAATGAAACTGTCTCAAGGCTTGTTTGCCGAATTGGTTCGGCGGAAAGTGTTTCCGTCCCCTTGCGGGGAATGGGTAATGAAACTTTGGTGGGAAAACTCAGGAGTGCCAAAAGCACTCTTGGAGTTTCCGTCCCCTTGCGGGGAATGGGTAATGAAACTTGAAGATTCCTTCGTTCGACTCAAATCGAAAATTTTGGTTTCCGTCCCCTTGCGGGGAATGGGTAATGAAACCAAGATGACGGATCCAGACATCTTGATGCGGGACTATAACGCAGCAAGTTTCCGTCCCCTTGCGGGGAATGGGTAATGAAACTCAACGGGAGAGCGATCGTCAGTCCCATCGTGCCCGCAAGGTGAGCAGTTTCCGTCCCCTTGCGGGGAATGGGTAATGAAACTGTGCAGCAAAACCCAACGTAGTTGGGAATGGGGCGGTGGAAAGTTTCCGTCCCCTTGCGGGGAATGGGTAATGAAACTGTTGGTTTTCGCATCCACAATTATGGGATTAACCCCAGTAGCGTTTCCATCCCCTTGCGGGGAATGGGTAATGAAACAGTTAAGGGATCGCAAGGTTTCTGCTGGTGCCAATGGGTGTTTCCATCCCCTTGCGGGGAATGGGTAATGAAACCTCGTTCGGTTGTCCGTTCCAGCGATCCAAAAGCGGTTAAGGTTTCCATCCCCTTGCGGGGAATGGGTAATGAAACGCAGCTATGAAAAGCTGCCGATCGAAAAAGCTGAAGAGCTTTTGTTTCCATCCCCTTGCGGGGAATGGGTAATGAAACATACTTTTGATCCTAATGCGTTTCGCCGCATGACATTTGAAGAAGTTTCCATCCCCTTGCGGGGAATGGGTAATGAAACTTTACAAAGCGATCGTTTCTCAGAATGTTCTCTTCCAAGTTTCCATCCCCTTGCGGGGAATGGGTAATGAAACGCAATTAGTCCGCGAGAACCTCGTGTGTCCTCATTGGTTAGTGTTTCCATCCCCTTGCGGGGAATGGGTAATGAAACAGACTGGTCTCTTGCGATATCCAAGACGGTGCCCTAGTCCAGTTTCCATCCCCTTGCGGGGAATGGGTAATGAAACCTGGATATCAAAATCGTGATAATTTTGGAGATTCTCGTTTCCATCCCCTTGCGGGGAATGGGTAATGAAACCCTTCGTGTAGGAGACTATATCAGGAGAGCCTCCTGGAAGTCAAATCTCCATAGGTCCATTTTAAGGCCCAAAAAGCCCCCTGAATTCGCAAAAAACGGCCTGATCGGAGGCCCAAAAGCCTTGCTAGACGCGGCATCTCCATAGGTCAACGAAGTTATGCGGTTTTCAAGGTTTTCGTGACCTATGGAGGTCATAATCTTAATTGCTCTTACCATAGCAAAACCTCTATGAAAGTCTAGAGGGGATGCGTTAAATTATGTAAACTTCCGGTGGGGGTTCCAGCGGCGCACTCCCGATCGTTAATGTCCTGGCCAGGGCATCTACCGGAACCCAATAGAAACGAACATTATCCTCCTCGGCTTTTACCCGTCGTTGGACCTGCTGATGGAGCTTCCTCATCTCCTCTAGTGGTCAGTCAATCAATGACTGACTGGCAGCCACAATCCAGGTTGTTGATTGGGGTTAAATTTTGCGGGTCTTCGACCCGTCAAAATTTTCTTGACGGAACACCAGGCTCAGGAAACACTCAAACACACTTTCCTGTACCCGCCGACCATGCCCTTCCAGAAAGGTCGCCAGCTTGGTGCGCCGTCGATCGTCCGGGATATCGTAAACCACCAGTACCAGCATCCCTGTCTCCCCTCAATCAACCCGCCGAAACCCTGCGTAAGGCGTTCCTGATTTGAGTGTCTGTTTATATCGCTGAATCTGAAGCTGGATTATCCGGTGATAGGACACCAGATCTGAGACATCTGGATGGGAAATCTTTAAGGAAATTCGTTCTTCAAAATGTTTCAGGAAAACTCTGCGGGCGGGATCATTCAAATAAACCCCTCCCTCTGGGGTGGGCCAGGTAAAATCTGTGGGCTTGAGAATTTTCTGATTCACTAGTTTCATGACCAGGGTATCGACGATCGGAGAACGGAATTTGCCTGACCTAATCCAATAGACTTCTGCATCTCAAACAATATTCAGGATGTATGTATCGATGAGAGCCCCAACTTACTACTCAGGCGTTTGTGGTTCTACCCGCCGCTCTGGATATTAAATCAATATCCAGAAGCAAAAAATCTTCGATTCAGGAGTCAAACTGCCGATTATGACAGAGCCTATTTCTTGTGAAGAATCGATAACACGGATTGATGTTCTGGTTGAAAGTATCCTGGCATCATCTGCGACATCCACTACACCACTGATGGCAGAACAGATTCAAGATGAACTCGCTAAAGTGGCAACAACATTGCAGCGGGTGAGACGTTGTTTGGTAGCTGCTCAGCAAAAACAAAATAAAATTCAGGCGTCTCAACTGGAAAGCATTGCGTCAGGATTAGAAACTGCCATTATGTCCTTTCAGCTAGACTCCTCAAAGATTCTCTTGGTTCGGCGGATGAGGCGTGATGCAGAGTTCTTTGTGCGGGAATTGACCAATCCAGTGTTCTATTGGTTCATCAATTCATTCAAGTATGTTATTTACGAATCTACGACCCCAGTTAAGGTGCTGTTTGGGCTGATCCTTGCCTTACCTATCTATCTATTGGTACCCCAACTTCCTTATCGACAACTTGTCGAAAAAATTCTGGACCCTGTAATTCAAGAAACTCCAGCCTGTAAACAAGAGTGGTCAGTGACGCAAGTATCGGGCTTAAGTCAAGACACCATACGGTCACCGCAACAGACTCGGATTACGGAATGCGATGTGGATCAAACTATTGCGTCCCTGGTTATGGTGGGGATTGCTGGCTCTCTTGGTAGTATTGTCAGTATCCTGACCCGCATTAAGGACTATGAGAATGAAAAATATTCCGATACTGTCCTTCCAATCTGGATTGGTGCTCTGAAACCCTTAATTGGCGGAACTTTTGGAATTCTCATATTTACCCTGGCCAGTGCTGACCTCTTGCCTTTGAGAATCGACAGCATTGAAAAGGGGAGAGTAATTCAGAAGTGGTATGCCCTGTATGCGATTGCGTTCATTGTCGGATTCAGCGAACGATTAGTCAAAGACATTATCAGTAAAACGGAGGATCAGATTCTACCTGCCCAATCAGAATCAGGGCCGAAAAGATGAGATGATACGCTGATTTGCTTTGCAAGTCTTTGGATTCAATCCTACGTTAATGCGAACCAGGAAGGAAATATGGCGAACCGACGCATTAAAGACCTGATAGAGCCAGATAATTTCTGGGTGTATCTGGTTGTGGTTGTGCTGTTACTGGGGTTAGCGGCTAGTGCTTTCTCTGGGTCAATTCTCGATCTGCTGACCAGCACTGTTAAACCTCAGTGGAAATGGCTAATCCAACTTGGGGTTGTGTTGGGCGCACTTCTAACCCTATGGCCGATCGCTGGGTTGCTGAACCTGTTTGAGGCTTTGGGGCGTTCCAAAATTGCTGTTGTGGGTACCTACCCATTGCAGGAGACCAATCGCGGTCTGATCGTCATTGCCAGTGTGGGAAGAGGAATTTCCTCTGCTAAAAGTGCGATCGAATTCCACTGGAACAATGGCCAGGGCAAACTTCAATATTGCTGGATTATTTCGGCTGGGGATGCTTCCCTAGCATCGGCCCGATCGCTGGGGAATAAAGATCTTCTGAAATTTCCGGCTTTGCTGAATGCAAATATGAATTACCCTCATCCCCAACCCTTCTCCCGCAGGAGAAGGGAGCTAAAACTCTTGTTCCCTCTCCTTTGGGAGAGGGCTAGGGAGAGGGCTGCATAAGGCTCAAGCACGAAAATCATCCTTCTATTCAGCAACGCCTCATTTTCTCAGGATTCTCGCCCATGGAACCAACCTTTAAACAACAAAACTCCAATGAGGATCGCTCTTTATCCGAATTGTTTCAGGCCCTCGACTCCCCGGATGCCTCTACTCGAATGAGGGCAATTGAAGCTCTAGGAAAATTGGACTCTCTCGAAACAATTCCAGGTTTACTCAAAGCTTTGCAAGACGATCGATCCCGTATTCGGAGATTTGCAGCGGAGGCATTGGAGAGATTAAAGAGTCCCAGATCAATTCCAGGTTTGCTCAATGCGCTCACTCACCCAAATGTTACTGTACGGTGTCAGGCTGCTGAAATATTGGGGAAACTGGATAGTGCTGAAGCAATTCCAGGTTTGTTGAACGCTCTGGAAGATCAGAATACCGGAGTGCGTGAACGTGCGGTTCAGGCATTAAGAACACTGGGGCGGGTTGAAGCTATACCGGGCTTACGGCGTGCTCTCCAAGATCCTGCCTCGAAGGTTCGTGAATATGCCGTTTGGGCCTTAGGAGCATTGGCAACGGCTGAAGTGGTGCCTGATTTACTCCAGATCCTGGAGGATCAGAATTCCCATCTTTGTAACAGTGCTGCCTCTACATTAGAAAAATTGAATAGTGGTGCAGTAAGTCCTCTACTACTGCAGGCCATGGAACACCCCAACCCTAGAGTACGGGGGGCTGTAGCTAAGATCTTGGGTAACCTGAGTTGTGTTGAAGCGATCCCTAGTTTGCTCAAAGCCCTTCAAGATCCCGATCCTAATGTTCGTTTGCATGTCGCTTTAGCGTTGGGGAAATTAGGCCGGGTTGAAGCAGTTCCTCAGTTAGTATCAGCCCTCGAATCCAAACAGTTTGTGGTTCAGATAGCTCAGGTGTTAGGCAAGTTGGATAGTGCAGAAGCAATTCCCAGCTTGCTCCAGGCCCTTGAAACCCTGAACCCCTCTGTTGTGGGAACTGTCGGGCAAGCATTAGGGCAATTGGGCTGTATCGAAGCTATTCCCAGGTTGATTCGCATTATTGATCGGTATGATGAATGGCCCCATGATGAGGTTGGCGCTGCCGCAGCTTACGCCTTAAGGAGCTTCGATCGTGTTAAAGCAATTCCCAGCTTGCTCCAGGCCCTCAAACTTTCCAATCATTTGGCTTTAGAGAGCGTTGCGATCGCACTCAGCCAAGTACGGCGTGAAGCAGAATCTGGGTTACTTGAGGCCCTGGAAAGCCCAGATACGAGAGTGCGTACTGGAGCGGATTTTGTGCTGAAGAAATTAGATCATGATTGATCGATCGCTTCTCGAATGCATGGTATTAGCTGTGATCACCCGTTATGGCATTCACCAGCAGATCGTCGATTTTACGCTATATCCGGCTTAGTCGGGTCAGCTCCTTCCTTGCCAGATTTGATCAGGATTGGACCATCGGGAATGATTGACAGTTCGATCGTGCAGTGATTCACAAGACGCTTGTGCATGGCGGGATTCAAGATAGGAAGGATAATTAAGCTGTTACCAAGCTGTTGAGTTGCAATTCACATCGATGAAACACATCATTCACTGCTGCGAACAGCTTATCTAACTCCTGAATGCTATAGAACATGCTGTTCAACGTAAATTGATTGTCATTGAGTTTGCCAAATTGCCATAGGGTGCCGTTGGACGTAATTCCAAACACAATGATTTGCGGATTGTTATTGAGGCGTTGAGCCGCGATCATTTCAGCGACACACTGTCCCCAGGCAGCATCAAAATTGTCCTGTTTGGCTTCTACTAAGATAAAGTAGGGTTTGTCAAACACCACTTTGCCGAGGGGCGATCGTCGTGCCAGAATGTACTCCGGAAAACCAGACAAATTGGCATCACAGTTGAGATACCGATGACTCCACAGGGTGAATTTGGTGTAGTAACACTTCCAGACCAGTTTCAGAACCGGGTAAATTAGATTTTCACAAATCGCAAATTCGGAACTATCAACAGCTCCCTCCTGTATCATAAATTGCAAGTCTTCCCGAAATTCATCAGGAACAGTGAAATCCACACCTGTAATAAAATTCGCCTGGGTATAGGTAACTTGAAATTCTTTTAATGTGTCACCCAAGCTCTGATAACTGCTAAATGACATAGTAACCTCACGATTCAGTGGATGGAACTTTTAGTCAGCTATTTCTATCAGGCATTGTGCGTTATATTTGCAGGTCTATAAGTTTCTCTTAAGTAGGTCGGCACAATTAAATCGAAGATAGGTGAAGGGGGCATGCCCCAGACCCCCATTTTTATAATTAATCTCACCCGATTACTTACACTCAAAACCTTTAAGATGTCCTGCTTTTGCTTCATCTCTGGTTGTTGCCCTGGTTGAAAGATCATGATCAGTCGTTCCTGTGAATCAATCAACCAACCCAACTCTGCGCCATGATTGGGACAGAATAGGATTTTGTCGATGATCCGAGTGGGACTTTGTTCAGGAGAAATAATCTCAATCGTCCAGTCAGGAGCAACTTCAGGAGCCAGCAACGTCTGAATCGCAGTTCAACGCCTTTTATATCTGCAAATAGATTCTGGCTCTCGTTGAGAGTCAGGTTAAAGGCTTCTCGGACTTTAGCCAGGATAAACTCACTATATGGCATATAATTTACTCTGCAAATTCCTTTTTAAGGTGAAGAGCAATCCTGTTCGTTTCGGCTGACCTTGGATAGAACGTTCATCCGGCATTCTGTTTCACCAACTTGACAATTTTTGCTCAGACAAGGGCTAATCTCTCAGTCACCAATCAATGGAGATCGTGATAACCTGCTCCATCACCAGGTCAACTCCTGTTCAGGTCAGGACCGATTACACTTGCAAAACCTGATCAGGGGATTTCGACATTAGCATCATAGATTCCCCAGAGGGGGATGGAATAGGGTAGAATATCCACAACTTTTCTGCATGAATGGTGATGCCTCGGGTCACTCGTACACCTCGTAAGCAACAACAGGTCAACTCCCCCATTCCGACCTGGCCCGATGACACAGAAATCATAGGGTTAGCCCTGGAATTACAGCCCAGGCAAGACTGTAGCCTCTACGCCCAGTACACGATCGGCCTCCATGCCTGGTTCCTGGATCAGGTGCGCCAGACCAATCCAGAGCTTTCGGCTTACCTGCATGATGGCGAATCAGAAAAACCCTTCACTATTTCAGGCCTCAGTGATACCTTCTCATCCCAGGGCCATTCTCCCCAATTGCAGGCAGAGCGGACCTATCGATGGGTTGTGACTGCCCTCTCCAAACCTGTGGCGGCGTGGATGCGAGGCTGGTTACAAAATCCACCCCTGGAGATTGGCCTGCGAAATGCTCCCTTGCAGATTCGCAACTGGACGATCGTCCACCCAGCAATGACCTACGCCCAGCTTCCACAAACGCCAGTTTCCGACTCACCCACCCTCACCCTGAGCTTTGAGTCACCTACCAGCTTTAGGCGTAAAGGCCATCACCTGCCCCTACCCTGGCCCACCAATGTCTTCCACAGTTACCTGCGCCGCTGGAATGACTTTTCGGGGGAAGAGATCGACCAGGAAGAGTTTCTGAATTGGGTGGATGAGTCTGTGGTGATTGTACGACACCATTTACAGTCGATGAAGGTAGTGGCTGGAAAGAGAGGCTCTGTGACCGGATTTACCGGAGCGATCGAATTTGGTCTTTCCCGTCAGGGATTGCAAGATCAGGAGTTTGTGCAATTGTTTGTGGCGTTGGGAGAATATGCCCCTTACTGTGGAACGGGACATAAAACCACCTTTGGTTTAGGTCAAACTCGTCTGGGTTGGTCAGCAGTTCCAGATACCCTACCTCTTCCCACCCGTCATGATTTACTGGCCCAACGAATTGCAGAGTTAACGGAACAATTCACCGCCCAGCGGAAACGAACGGGGGGAAACCGGGCTACTGACATTGCTGAAACCTGGGCTACTGTTCTGGCGCGGCGAGAACTGGGCGAGTCCTTGCAGGATATTGCTCAAGATTTAGAATTGAACTATGAAACGACGAAAACATATGTAAAACTGGCTCGGCGGGCATTGAAAGATCCTTCCCGCTGAGGGATCCCAGCCCCTCTGTCAGCGGGCAAACTATACCAGGAGCCTGCTGTGAAGGGATGCTTCCTAATATCCACAGTACGAGTGGAAGTGACCAGTAATTAATCGGTTTGGCGCATTATAAAGTTGGCCGCTGGGAAGAACTGTCTAACGCATTGAAATGCGCATTCCCAGGCCATCTCAGCGGGGCGTTTTCAAGCCTGGATCGCGGCTCAGAACCAAACCCTACACCTGAGCATTCCCCCGGAGGTACCGGCCTTCGGGTCAGATCTGTCCAGCCTGACCCGGATTATGTCAGAACTGCTCAACAATGCCTGTAAATACACCCCAGCCGGGGAAATGATTGGAGAAATGATTATGGTGGAGGTCAGGGTTGAACCGGAGCAGGCAGAGGGACCAGACCATCCAAAATCCACAATCGCGATGATTGTGCACAACTCTGGGGTTGAAGATCACCAAGAAACTGGTGGAATACCTTGAAGGCAGGATTGAGGTGACCAGCGATCAGAACTGGACAACCCTTACAATTCAATTACCCTTGTGCTAATCAGATCCATTTCAGGATCTCTGGCATTCTGTCGCACAGTCGTTTCAAATTACGATCAACGATGTTGAACCAGGGCTGGATTTATCGGGATCAGGTCGATCGGGCAGCGGTGGGGCTGACCTTACTGGACTACTACAGTCAACGATACCGACATTCAACCCCGGCAGAATGGCAGACTCGCATCATCGCCGGACAGATCCATCTGGATGGCGTCGTAGTTCCAGCAGAAACCCCTCTGAAACAGGGACAGACGCTGACCTATCACCGTCCTCCCTGGGAGGAACCGGAGGTTCCCTTGGCTTTTGAGGTCCTGCACGAAGATGCAGACGTGCTGGTGGTCGCCAAGCCCTCAGGCTTACCAGTCTTGCCGGGTGGCGGTTTTTTGGAACACACCCTGCTGAGGCAATTACAACGACAGTATCCCCAGGAGACCCCCATCCCCATTCACCGTCTGGGGCGGAGCACCTCTGGGCTGTTGCTGCTGGCCCGATCGGCCCTGGCCAAGGCCAGCCTGAGTCAGCAGATGCGCGATCGGCAGATCCGCAAGGTCTACCACACTTTGGCCCAAGGGACTGGAATCCCCGATCGGCTGGAGATTCATACCCCGATCGGTAAAGTTCCCCATGCGGTGCTGGGGTATGTGTATGGGGCTGTGGCGGCAGGGCTGCCCGCCTCAAGCCTCTGTCAGGTGCTAGAACGCAGGGGTGACAGCACCCTCCTGGAAGTTCTGATCCTGACGGGACGCCCCCACCAGATTCGGATTCATCTGGCAGCAGCAGGCTATCCCCTGGTGGGAGATCCGCTATATGAGGTGGGTGGGCTCCCCCGCCTCGCCCCGGCGATCGCCCCAGCTAAGTTGCCCGTTCCTGGAGATTGTGGCTATTTCCTGCATGCTGTTCACCTCACGTTTACCCACCCCCGTACTCACCAATCCATGAGTCTGATCTGTCCTCCACCATTGGAGTTAAGACCGATCCGGAAGTTGGATCCTTTGTTTTACCCCTGAAACGGAGTCGAAGGGGACAAAACAAACCCACAGGGAGGACCGAATGACTTTTAATAAAACTTTAGTAGAGGCTCAGATCCTGCAAACAATCAACACAATCCGTAAAATTATTCGATTGTTCACTTCATAAGCAATTTTACTTGCCCATTCTTTGCTCTCGGAAAAGCTGGATTCAAGCAATCGAATGATTGAGGACATTGCACCGTTTTAGCCTGCGATCGGTCCGATCGAGGGTTGAAGATTTGGCGCATTGCAGACCTTTTTATGACAGTTTGTTACCCGATCGCCCGGTTCTCAGAAGCTGGAATGACAATAAAGCCAGACGGGGTTTGGAGGTCAAGATTATGAGATATAAAGCTCTGCTACCTCACGAACTTGTATATTTTCTAGCTGAACTCTTCACTGTAATTCTGGTAATTATGATTTGGTGGATGATGACAGCCCCGTTTGTTGTTTGAGTCCACTGCTCAAGATCGCTATTCAAGATCGCGACAAGGAAAGAAACATGGCACGAGACATGGCACAGAATATTTCTCCCCAAACTGCCTACCACAATCTCAGATTGTTGGAGCAAGTCGATGTCCCAACGGGTGCGTTCTATCGGCAATTAGCCCAGGAGATCATCGCTGATCCCAAAGTGAGTCTGGTCTGGCGATTGGCGATCGCCAATCGGCTGCATCGAGCCAACCATTTGCTGGAAATGCAAACCGTTGGCAACAACGACAGTTATTAAGGGCTGATCCCTGGCTCCCCTGGCGTTACGGAGTGATCACCGTTAAATATTGCGGTGGAACCTCATCGACCAGCCAAACACTATTGTCTGAGCGATAGAAGGTAAATCCGGCCTGGTGCATAGCAGGGCTATCGACCGCAAAGATCACAGGCCGACCGTGGCGCATCCCAACTTTCCGGGCAGTTTCCATGTCCTGGGACAGATGCACATGGTGCCGGGACATTTTGATCAATCCCGATTGCAGAATCGCTGGCACTGCTTTTTCACCCGTACCGTGATATAGGACATCAGGGGGAGTTTGGGGTTCCAGTTGCAAATCAACTTCAACGCTGTGTCCCTGATTTGCTCGGATGCGCGTTTTCATCTCATCAAACGAGAATCGCTGTTTATCGCTGCTGGCAACCACGGCCTCCAATTCTGCGCGCGTCACGGGAAATTGATGTGCCGCACAGGCAGACAGCAACTCATCCACCGCCACCCAACCGCCCGCAGCCAGGGTTAATCCAAGGTCCTCTGGAGCATGTCGCAGATGCTTGCTGAGATATTTACTAATTTTGACTAACCTGACGGGTTCCATCTTCCGTTTCTCCACTCGGCATCCCCATTCCAGTGTCTGTAGGCTCTACAGGTCAGGGCATGCAGGATATTAATCTCTCATGGTCACAATCCTGCATGCCCCGCCATGGGAATTGCCAGTCTAGGGTTCAGGATAATGCCGCAAGTATAATACATTGTACTACAGTCGAGGTCAAGTTATTCCCGCCGCTGCCCGACCGGTCGCCATGTCGATGGGTGCATCCGGCCTGGATCACCGATTGGACCCTGCTACGAACGACACCGATCGATCTACAATCCAGATCATGACACTGCAAAAAATCCGGCCTATTCTATTCCCTCTGATTAAAGTCATCTCGATCGGCGCAATCAGCGGCGCGATCGGGTTAGAAATCTGGCATCTGTATGCCTCCTCAATCCAGACGGAGATTCCAGGAAGCATCTGGCCTTTTTTATGGTTCGCACATTTTGCGATCGTGGCCCATGCCCTAGAGGGGGCGATCGCAATCCGGTATGCAGGTTCCAGAAACGAATCTCCCCTGCAATACGGGGCCTATACCTTCTGGGTGGGCACCATTGGTTTGATTGAACTGTTTGACCACAGCCATGACTGATATGGGCTTTTCTGGCGGACCTCACCGGTCACACCCTGGACCTGTCCTATGGGCAAGAGGTTGGTCTGACCGTTGCGAAAACGGGTCCAACCTGAATCCCCTATGCCATCAGCAACTGGCATGATTCAGAATTAGAACCTTTCTGATCGCCTGGTATTCCTGGCTACAACGAGAATCCATCAACCCACCCAAGATGGTAGGCAAGGTGTGTGCGGCTTGGTTTTGACTCTTCACCCTCAGTCGGTGGCAGCTATGAAGCCCCAAATCATTGTCTGTGGACTTGGGCGGACTGGATATCACATTTTTAGCCTGCTTAAACAGCAGGGGGTTGCCGTCGTCGGCGTCAGCGATCGGCCTGTCCCCAATGAACCCTCCGTCGTTGTGGGTCAGATTCAACAGGCAGACACCCTGCTCGCAGCAGGGATTATGGCTGCTCAAACCCTGTTGATTGCAACTAATAATGATGCGCTCAACCTGAGTATTTTGATGCAGGCCCGGTTACTCAATCCCCAGATTCGAATTATCAACCGCCTGTTTAACGAAAGTTTGGGCGATCGGCTTGACCATACCCTGGTGGAGCATGTGGCCATGAGTGTATCGGCCTTGGCTGCTCCCACTTTTGTCTTTGCGGCTTTAGGCAACCAGGCGATCGGGCATTTGCGCTTGTTTGATCAGACTTGGCCCATTTTTGAAGAGTACATCGATGCTGGTCACCGCTGGCGGGGCCAAAAGCTGAGTGACCTGTGGGACGATCGGAGCCGTATGCTGATCCACTATCTTCCCCGCAGTGATGACCTCACAGAAGATTTGGTGGCGGGCCTGATGGCGGGCCAGCATTTGCAGGTGGGCGATCGGCTCATTATTGGTACTCGTCCCAATATTCGGACCCAACGTCAATCTGGGCTGCAACGATTATGGAAAGTGGGCAGCAGTCTCAAGCAATTCCAACCCCACATCAAGTCCAGCGTCACAGCCTTGATTGTGCTTCTGATCACAATCCTAAGTGCAACATTTACATACATCAGTTTCACTCTCGGGAAGCTCTCGGTGATTGACGCCCTGTACTTCTCGGTGGGTATTATTACCGGTGCTGGTGGCAATGAGGAAGTGGTTGCCCGGGCACCCGAAATGGTGAAAGTCTTTACCGCAGTGATGATGCTGGCCGGGGCAGCCATTGTGGGTATTTGTTACGCCATCCTCAACGACTTTGTGCTGGGATCCCATTTGCGGAATTTCTGGGAAGTAGTACGGGTTCCTCGTCGCGATCACTATATCATTTGCGGTTTGGGTGGCGTGGGGGTGCAAATTGTCCGTCAGTTGCATACCACCGGGCATGAGGTGGTGGTGATTGAACAGGATCCGAACAACCGCTTCCTCAGTACGGTGCAGTCCTGGCGGGTGCCGGTGATTCAAGGGCCTGCGAACCAGGCTGTGACCCTTAAAACCGCCAACCTGGATCAGGCCGCAGCCCTGCTGGCGGTGACCAGTAATGATATTGCCAACCTGGAAATTGCCCTGACGAGCAAGGGATTGGCCCCCAAATTACCTACCATTGTCCGGATTCAAGACCCACAGCATGCCAGTATGGTGAAGCAAGTCTTTGCTTTTGAGTCGGTGTTGAGTCCTACGGAATTAGCTGCTCCTGCCTTTGCAGCCGCCGCCCTGGGGGGACGCATTCTGGGTAGTGGGATGACGGGCAATCACCTGTGGATTGCGCTGGCCACCCTGATTACCCCGGCCCATCCCTTCTGCGGCCGATCGGTCAGAGAGGTGGCGATCGCGGTGGATGTGGTCCCCCTATACCTGGAAACCAGCCATCAAACGGTGCATGGGTGGGCGCTGCTGGATACCTATCTGGATGTGGGGGATATTCTATACCTGACAATGCCTGCAATTCGCTTGGAACACCTCTGGCGGAACCGGAGCTCCATCAGCCAGGAGAAGGTCTCTCCCCCAGAACCAGCTACTCACAAGCAGCCCGATGCCGCGAAATAACCCTTGGTCATGGGTTGGGCGATGGATCGCCTTGACAATTCTCAGCCAGCATGTTGCAAAATAGGGCTCCCTGCTCAATGGCATCATCCAGAGCAATGTGGGTATGGGGAAAGGGGTCGAACCAGCGCTGGGGCATAGTTCGCTTGGCCGTTTGCCGATATTCCGTTTTCAGCATGGCCATGGCATAGGTTTTGATATCGATCGCAGAGAAGGAAAATGGGCTTTCCCCGACAAATTGAATCAGATACCAGTAGACAAACAGGAAATCAAATCCTACCGGATAACCCACAAATACAGGTTTACCCGGTAGGGACTTAATCCAGGCCACGTATCGCTGCATGGCAGCCTCTGGTTCCTCCAGGTTTTGCCGACAGGCTGCCCAGGCTTCCGGTTGGCTCTCCCACCAGGCCATTGTTTTGGGATGCCCAGTTGCCCCAACCAGGGGGTGGAGATTGGCTGAGAAAGTGCTGACCAGCGTTTTATCTTTCTGGTAAGCCGCCGAGGCAAAACTCAGCATCGAATGGGGACCTGGAATCGGACCATCCGTTTCAATATCGGTACTGATATAAATTTCGCTCATGGGCTTTGCTGTGAACAGGCAGTTTTAAACATAATACTACAATTGTAGTATACTAATATCCAATTGAACTGGTATCTGATGGGTCAAGCTCACCTCCCTGTGCACCACCATAGCCGTAGCCAGACAAAGCTTGGTGGAGGCGAGGCAGAAAGCTTTCCTAGACTTGGCCATTGACCCGCTGGAATGGTCGTCAGCTTTCTAACCCAAGCTATATAATCAGAGGACGGATGGAGTGCTGTTTCAGGCGCGCAGGGCGCTGTTAAGGAGTGAACCCGATTCATTGCATTACGGACGGTCATCCCGACAGCCCCCCCCTGCTGCTGTTGCATGGCTTCCTGGGAAGTAGTCGAGAGTTTGAGCCACTGCTGCCCCACCTGACCCCTGAATTTTATTGTATTCGAGTTGATTTACCGGGCCATGGACAGACGTGCTGGTTCGAGGATTATTCGATGCAGCGGATTGCCCGCGCGATCGTTCAGCTTCTCTGCGATCGTCAGATCAACCAGACTGCGCTGCTAGGCTACTCCATGGGGGGGCGATTGGCACTATATCTGGCTCTGAACTTTCCGGAGCAGTTTCCCACCGGAGTGATTGAATCAGCCTCACCAGGGCTGCAAACTGCAGCGGAACAGCAGGCCAGACTCCAGCAAGATCTCGTCCTGGCGGATTGGCTAGAAGCAGATTTCCCCCAGTTCCTGGCCGAGTGGTATGCTCAGCCCCTGTTTGCCTCATTGAAGCGCCACCCCAGTTTCCCTCAGGTTCTGGAGCAGCGATTGCAGAATCATCCCTCCGAACTGGCCAAATCTCTGCGGGGGATGAGTCTGGGTAGGCAGCCCAATTTGTGGCCCCAGTTGGCTGCACATCCCCATCCCCTGTTACTGGTGGTCGGGGAGTACGATCGTAAGTTTGTCGCCCTCAATCAGGCCATGGCTGATCTTGCACCAATGACCCAACTGGCGATCGTGCCCCATAGTGGCCATGCCGTTCATGTGGAGCAACCCACCGCCTTTGCCCATTGTGTGGTCCCTTTTCTGCAGCAGGGCCACCGCGCCTCTCCAGGGGGGCAATGACCGTGCTTGAGGTGGCGTTGCTGAATAGAAGTATGATTTTCGTGCTTGAGCCTTATGCAGCCCTCACCCAAAGGAGAGGGAACAAGAGTTTTAGCTCCCTTCTCCTGCGGGAGAAGGGTTGGGGATGAGGGTAATTCATATTTGCATTCAGCAAAGCCCTTGAGGCCAATGATTCGCCTCCTGGTCATCCTTGAAATGCACCTTGGTCTCGTTGCATAGACCTCATACATTTTTTTCAGTCGCAATGATATGGATGTCTATATGCTTCAGAGATTTTAGCAGTTGTTGCGTGAGTGATCCTCGCAATAGAATTTTCCAGCGAGATCGCTGGCTTTCCCCAATCACAATTTGAGTAATGTGATATTTTTCAGCAACTTCTGCGATCGCTTTGGCTTTATTCTGCTCAGAAACCCGTATGAACTGACCATTAAATTCCCGCAGTAACCGTTCACAGGTTTCGATGTGAAGACTTTCTTCCTTCGTTAAAAACCGATCGGGGTCATCTACAAATAAACCGTGAAGAGGAGCACGCATGTATCCGGCAATACGAGCACCCCGTCGAATGAGTTGAAGTGAGTTGGGGTAAGTCGATACACACACTAATACGCGCTCGTGAATATTACAGTAGGGGGCAGAAGAATTGGAATGGTTAGATACTGCTTCCAACGCATCTTCTTCTACATTATCTGCCACCTCACGAAGGGCTAATTCCCGCAGTGCAATCAGATTTCGGCGTTGAAAGAAGTTTTGTAGGGACTGGTCTACTTTTTCTAGTGCGTAAATTTTGCCATCTTTCAAGCGATCTTCCAATGTTTCTGGGGTAACATCTACCACTACAACTTGATCGGCTTCATCCAGTAGGCGATCGGGAACTCGCTCTCTTACCACAACCCCAGTAATTCTTGCGACCAGGTCATTCAAGCTCTCTAAGTGCTGAATATTCACGGTAGAGTAGACATCGATCCCAGCCTCTAAAACTTTTTCGACATCCTGATAACGCTTGTCCCGTTCAGAGCCAGGGACATTGGTATGGGCCAATTCATCAATTAAGGCAAGCTGCGGTTGGCGGGCAATGATGGCATCGGGGTCCATTTCTGTCAACGTCACCCCTGAGCAATGGATCTCTTTGCGAGGGACAATCTCTAATCCAACTGCTTTTTGGGCTGTTTCTTGTCGATTATGGGTTTCTAGCAGCCCAATCACCACATCGATCCCTTCCTGCTTCAGTCGATGCCCTTCCTCCAGCATCTTGTAGGTTTTGCCCACACCAGGAGACATGCCAATGAATATCTTATGCTTCCCACGCCGGGCAGCACGAATATAAGCGGTATCAGGGGATGGGTTCGCTGGTGGAGGGTACATAGGAGTTTCAGGTGTAGAAATAATTTCCTGACTTTAGGGAAGCAATATTATGCGCTCCAGCAAGTGGTTTGGTGGTAAGTGGATTGGCCGCTTTGCAAATCTCCAAAAGGGTAGTTGTATTCTCTGGTGACTGAGCGATCGTTGCTGATTGACTGACAAAACTTTTCCCGTCGGTTGGGTGAAGCAGAGCGAAACCCAACATCGTCAAGGCTTTTACGTTGGGTTTCGGACCTCAACCCAACCGACGAGATTTTCAGGGTTTCAGGGGTTTTGTCGGTCAACCAGGCGATCGTTGACAAATGCCCCTTTTTAAGAGCTTGTATTTATGCAGGTTTAAGTACATCAAGTGCCAGGTTGAGCTTCAGCACATTGACACCAGGTTCACCAAAGATACCTAGGAAGCGACCATCAATATTCTTGTTGATCAGTTCTTCCAACTGGTTCGGTTGCAGCCCCCGCGCTGTAGCGACTCGTGCAATTTGTGCCCTTGCCCCTTCTGGCGTGATATGACGATCAAGGCTGGAGCCAGAAGTATAAACCAGATCAGCCGTTGGTTTTACCCCTGCTTTCTGCAATCTAGGAATATCGCCCTCGATCGCCTTTTCTGGGTCTGGATCAGCTTTCCCTTGAATGCGATCGATCAACGCTGGGTTGCTGGGAGCGAGGTTGCTTGCCCCCGAAACTCCAGTTTGGAGCACTTTTGCCTCATCTTTTTTTGGATCAGCCGTACTGTAGCTGGTGGTGCTGGGGCGGCTGTTGAAGTAGCGATCGCTGGTAAAGGGTTGCCCAATCAGGGCTGACCCCAGAGGCTGCCCTTGAGCATTCACGATGATGCTCCCATTCGCTTGAAAAGGAAAGACAACCTGCCCGATCGCAAGCATGGCAAACGGATAAATAATCGCCGTGAGTACCCAAAGTACCACAGTGGAACGAACGGCTCTACTGGCTTCCCGTGCAAAACTCATTAGAATCTCTCCGGTACAAACATCACGAAAAAGAGATAGATGGCAAGGGCAACTGTCACTAGGCCAAGGGCTGCTAGCCAGTAGGATTGAGTTCGTGACAAGTCTCCACCGGTAGCCGCAAAGACGGCTGGTGCCAGAATTAAGTTGAAACACAATCCCAGAAACAGGTAGAGCGGCAATTTCTGTCTGCGCCATTCAGATCCAATTTCGGCGATCGTTTCAAGCACCTGGGAAGATGACTGGGGAAGGGTTCGTTGTAAATGAGTCAGTTTCATGATTCAGATTGGATTTAGGGATGGTAGGGGCGAAGCATTCGGGCAAAAGTTTTACGGTGTTTCAACGTTCATATACCGAATGCTTTGCCTTTAGGAAAATGGCAGAATCACATCAATCAACTTGATAGCAATAAACGGAGCAATCACACCACCCACGCCATAGATCAAAATATTGCGACGCAGTAGCTGATCAGCCGTCAGCGGTCTAAATTGCACACCTTTCAGGGCCAGGGGAATCAATACTAAGATAATCAAGGCATTGTAAATCAAAGCTGAGATGATAGCAGAATTAGCACTTTTCAAGCCCATGATATTGAGTGCGCCAATGCCAGCCGCCGCGAAAATTGTGGGAATGATGGCAAAGTATTTGGCGATATCGTTTGCAACTGAGAAGGTGGTGAGTGCGCCACGGGTGATCAGCAACTGTTTGCCGATCGTCACTAAATCGATCAACTTCGTCGGGTCAGAATCGAGATCAACCATGTTAGCTGCTTCTTTCGCGGCCTGGGTGCCAGAGTTCATCGCTAACCCCACATTTGCCTGTGCCAATGCGGGTGCATCGTTGGTGCCATCTCCAGTCATTGCAACCAGTTTGCCCTGTGCCTGTTCACTGCGAATGACATCAATTTTGTCTTCGGGAGTGGCTTCGGCGATGAAATCGTCTACCCCTGCCTCCTGAGCAATCACGGAGGCAGTAATGCGGTTGTCACCCGTCAGCATAATAGTGCGAACACCCATTCGTCGCAATTGGTCAAATCGTTCCCTCAAACCGGGCTTCACGGTGTCTTTCAGGTAGATAACCCCGTAAATGTCATCGTTCTGACAAACGGCAAGTGGTGTACCTCCTAGTTTAGACACGCGCTCATAGGCTTCATCTAACGCATTGGGAACGTGACCACCTCTTGATCGCACAAAGCCCTTGATCGCATCGACAGCTCCCTTGCGGATCTCTTTGCCATCCAAATCTGTACCGCTCATGCGGGTTCGGGCAGAAAATTCCACACCTGCAGCCAGATTCAGAGCGAAACTGACCTTTGCCCCCGATTGTTCTGCTAGGGCTACGATCGAACGACCCTCTGGCGTTTCATCAAAGACGCTGGCATTTAACGCAACCTGAGCCACATCTTGCAAACTGTGTCCATTCACCGGAATGAATTCGGCAGCTAACCGATTGCCCAGGGTAATTGTGCCGGTTTTATCCAGTACTAGGGTGTTGATGTCACCACAGGCTTCTACCGCCCGACCGGACGTGGCAATCACGTTGAACTGGGCAACCCGATCCATCCCAGCGATGCCGATCGCGCTCAATAGCCCCCCGATCGTGGTGGGAATCAGCGCCACCAATAAGGAGATCATGATGGCAACACTGGCTCCATTGCGTAAATCTGCCGCTGCTTGCTCGCTGGTCGCTGTGCTCAGAAAGCTTGCAATATAGCCTGTGATGGGTGGGATGTTGGCCACCACAATCAGAAATACCAGCGTTAACACTGCCAGCAGTACCGTTAACGCGATTTCGTTAGGGGTTTTGGTTCGTTCTGCCCCTTCGACCAGGGCAATCATCCGATCAATGAAGCCCTGCCCTGGATCAGCGGTGATTTTAATGGTCAGTTCGTCTGACAACAGCCTTGTTCCCCCCGTGACGGAACTGGCGATGTCGGTGCCCGGCTGTTTGAGGACGGGAGCTGATTCCCCGGTAATGGCAGATTCATCCACCGAACCCAGACCTGCAATCACTTCCCCATCTGCCGGAATCATATCCCCTGCAATCACTTTCACCTGATCCCCCCGACGCAGTTCGGTTGAACTCACCTCCTGCACTGAACCAGTCGGCAAAATTTTCCGGGCGATCGTATCACTGCGCGTGGCCCGCAGGGCATCCGCCTGGGCTTTCCCCCGGCCTTCTGCAACGGCTTCCGCAAAATTGGCAAAGACAATTGTGAACAAGAGAATAAACGTGATTAACCCGTTGAGCAATCGCTGCTGGTTGACATCGGCTTGCAGCGTCCCGAATAAATTCGGATCGATCGTGAGCAGGAGCGTTACCAAGGTACCCACCCAGACCACAAACATAACTGGGTTTCTTACCTGAATCCGAGGGTCCAGTTTAACAAATGATTCCTTAATCGCCCGCTGATATAGCCCTTTCATTTCTACCTTGGGCGTATGGCGACGGGAGTCCCGCGTTCCCGATGGCACGCGATACGGACGAGGAGAATTCTCTGTGGATGTCATAGCTACCCAATTCCTCTAGCAATTTGAAATGCTTCTGCGATCGGCCCCAGGGCCAACACCGGGAAAAACTCTAATGCGCCCAAGATCAAAATCACGCCAAAGGTAACTCCCGTAAATAACCCTGTGTCGGTTCGCAAGGTTCCTGTTGTGATCGGTACAGGCTGTTTACGGGACATGCTGTCAGCAAGCAGCAAGAGCGCACCAATGGGTACATAACGCCCTGCTAAAAGACTGAAACAGGCACTCAGATTCCACCAGAGGGCAGTTGTACTTGTGGTTGCGCCACCCGCGATCGCAATCGGTGAGGGCTGTGAATCGCCCAGTCCCTCAAAACCAGACCCGTTATTGGCAGCCGCCGAAGCATATTCATAAATCACTTGTGCCAGCCCATGAAAACCAGGATTACTGATACCGGAAAGCTGATCGGGAAACGCCAGGGCGATCGCACCGGGAATCAAAATTGCGATCGGGTGAACCAGTAAAATCAGGAAACTCGCTAACACCACTTCGCGCTTCTCAATCTTGCGTCCCAGAAATTCGGGGGTGCGCCCCACCATTAATCCCGTCACAAACACGGCCAGAATCAGGTAGGCAAACAGATAGGCGGTTCCCGTTCCCTGTCCGCCAAACACAATCTGCAAAAACATGTTGGACAGGGTAGAAAAGCCCCCATTGGGCATGAAAGAATCATGCAAACTGTTGACAGCACCGCACATAGTGGCCGTAGTAATCACGGCATACAGGGCAGACTGTGCCCAACCAAACCGGACTTCTTTTCCTTCTAAATTGGGCGCTTGATCAACTCCCAACAGCGCATTCACGGCTGGATTGCCATGGTATTCACCGATCGCTGTAATGATGACGAAACCGACCAGAAGTGCAAACGGAATGGAATACACTAGCCACGCTTGCTTGATGTTATTGGCGAAGATGCCATAGGTATAGATCAACGCAGTCGGAATACTCAGAATCGCCACTAGCTGAATCAGATTGACCAATCCATTTGGGTTTTCAAACGGGTGAGCCGAGTTAATCGCAAAGAATCCGCCCCCGTTCTCGCCCAACTCTTTGATGATCTCGAAATGGGCCACTGGACCCCGGGCGATCGCCTGACTGATGGCTGGATCTTCCAGAGTAGGAACCACCATCGGACCTGCTAAGGTTTCTGGCACACCGGCTGCAATCAAGACGATCGCGCCTACAATGCTAATCGGCAACAAGATCCGGGTAATGGCTCGAATTAAGTCCACATAAAAATTGCCCAGGGGTCGTCCGGTTAAACCACGAATGAAGGCAATGCCGACTGCCAAACCCGTTGCGGCTGAGGTGAACATGTGATAGCCCAAGCCCCACATTTGACTGGCATAGCTGAGATAGGTTTCTCCAGAATAGTGCTGCTGATTGGTATTGGTAATAAACGAAATGCTTGTATGCAGTGCCGTATCCCAGGTTGGGGCTGGAATCCCAGTTGGGTTCAGCGGTAAAAACTGCTGAAGCATGATGATAGAAAAAATCAGTAATCCCATCACCACATTGCTGTACAGAATTGCTCGCGCATACTGCCAGCCTGTCATATCTTCTTTGGCTCGCACACCCACTAGTGAGTAGAGAAATGGCTCAACCGGGTTCAGAATTGGATCGAGGATGGTTCCCTGCTCCTGAAACACACGAGCTATGTACCGGCCAAAGAAAGGAGTCATTGCTACTAAAATCAGTAGCGTCAAGGCAATTTGAATCCATCCTAGCAACATGGGGTTATTCAACTCCAATAGGGTAAGACTGAAACTTTGTTGAAATTAAATACTCAGTAATTCAACCAAAAAACAGTCTGGGTTCATCTCTCAAGAACAACAGGTTGATCATGGAAGATTTTGCAGCAGTTCACAAGGTATAGAGAGATATAATTTTGTGTTTAGTAAACCGCATATATCAGAGAGTTTTAGGGCTCTCTCTCAAGGCATGGCAACGTTTAGCAGCGTTTATGCGTCCTCTAAACACTGCTAAACACCTCTGGATTAAAAATATATTCTTGTGATCCAGTACACCCAAGGGCTTTCGGCATAAACTCAAACTATTGCACTTCCTACAGACAATGCTGTTCAAATTGATCAGATTCATTAAAGAATTATGGGATGGTAAATTCTGGTTGATTGTCGGATTATTTGCGATCGTTGCCACGTTGGAGTTTTTGACACCTGCCGCTTATGTGTTTGGCTATCTGTATATTGGTCCAATTTTGCTGGTCAACACGCGCTTTGGCCGAATTGCAACTTTTCAAGCAACAGCGATCGCCTGTCTGCTGACGATGGCAAATGTATGGATTCCGGGGCATGAGGTAATCGAGATACCCACGATTGCCAGCCGTGCGATCGCAGTTTTAGCCCTGGTAGTGACTGGTTTTCTCAGCGATCGCAATCGCTCCTATCAACAAACAGTATTGCAACAAAAGGCGAAGCTCCAAGCGCAAGAAAAGCTCGCTAGCGTTCGAGAAGACTTCGCTTCCACCCTCACCCATGACCTTAAAACACCCATGCTGGGAGCGATCGAAACCCTGGAAGCCCTTCAGCGAGAGAACTTTGGTCCCATCCTTCCCGCCCAGAGAGTCGTCGTAACAACGATGATTCGGAGTCATCAAACCAGCTTGCAGCTTGTGGAAACGCTGCTGGATGTTTATCGAAATGATACGGAAGGGCTAAAACTGCAATTTGCTCCAGTTGATCTGGTGGAAGTAGCAGAGGACGTGGCAACCACCTTGATGGGGTTGGCAGCCAGTCGGCGCATCCACATTTCATTCAACTATGGCCATTCAGATTTTCGTCAGTTTCTCTGGGTGAATGGGGATGCCTTTCAGTTGCACCGAGTATTTGTTAATCTGTTAACCAATGCGATTAATCATTCACCCCGTGGCAGCAAAGTGGAGGTGGTTTTAGAACCAGGGTCTTCCTATCAAGTTGCCAAAGTGATGGATATGGGGGCTGGAATTACGCCTCAGGAATTGCCACACTTGTTTGAACGGTTCTATCAGGGAGAGAGCGATCGTCAGGCGAAAGGTTCTGGGTTAGGGCTATATCTCACTCGTCAAATTGTGGAAGCCCATGGCGGTAAAATTTGGGCTGAGAATCGTCAACCGAATGGTGCAGTTTTTGCTTTTCGATTGCCCGTACTCCCCTTCCAACTGTCCTTATCGACTTAAAATGTTAGCAAATCCTCTACGAATCCTCCTGGCAGAAGATGATGAACTCTTCCGCCTCGGTTTACGAATGCGGCTCCAGCAGGAGTCAGGCTTTGAGATCGTCGCCGAAGCAGAAGATGGGGAAACGGCAGTAGAAATGGCCAAGCGGACTCCCATTGATATTGTTGTGCTAGACATTGGGTTACCGGGAATTGGCGGCATTGAAGCGTGCCGTCAGCTTAAGCACCAGCAAGCTAATTTACCCATCTTGGTTCTCACCTCACGGACTCAGGCATCCCTCGTCTCTCGTTTGATTGAAGCTGGAGCACAGGGTTACTGCCTGAAAGGAATTGCCGCTGAAACGCTCATCTTGGCAATTCGCTCTGTCGCTGCGGGGGCTTCCTGGTGGGATGCGGTAGCCACCCATGAAATTCGGGCAGCCTTTGAAAACCAGTCAACCGATATCACGGTCAGTGAAAATTTAGACCCCTATCCAGGGCTGCAGGCCAACCCCTTAACACGGCGTGAACAAGAGATTCTGGCTCTGATTGTAGCAGGCAAGAGTAACCAGGAAATTGCTGGAGCCCTCTATATCACGGCGGGCACCGTTCGAGTTCATGTGCATGCAATCTTAAATAAATTAAGTGTGAGCGATCGCACCCAGGCAGCCACTCTGGCCATACAAAAGAAGTTCATTGCCAAGGATTTACTCTCAGATCGGTAAGGATAGGAATTCCGGCTTTGCTGAATGCAAATATGAATTACCCTCATCCCCAACCCTTCTCCCGCAGGAGAAGGGAGCTAAAACTCTTGTTCCCTCTCCTTTGGGAGAGGGCTAGGGAGAGGGCTGCATAAGGCTCAAGCACGAAAATCATCCTTCTATTCAGCAACGCCGGAATTCCCAGGGGTAGGGTAGCGAGCTATGCTGTGTCCTTTGTTAGGACTGCTGGTGACTCCAGATTCCTCGCCACCCTCACCCGAATCTCACCTCCTGCTGCACGACCTGCACCGTGGCAATATCCGCTGTTGGGTTCTCGGCGGCAAATCCCTGTCCTTTTAAGTAGGTCGGCACAATTAAATCGAGGATAGGTGTAGGGGTGAAGGGGGCATGCCCCCTTCCTGGGGGCGTTCGCGAAGCGTTGCGCCAGCAAAAGCCCCCAGACCCCCATTTTTATAATTAATCTCACCCGGTTACTTATAGGGTCATAGGGATGTTTAGGCCAAATGACCCACGACTCCACGGCAATGCCTGCGGTGCTGGTGGAAGTGGGCTTTGTGACTGGGCAAGAGGATGCACCTCGACTCAGTGACCCATCAATTTTAGTCGTTAGAGCGGCTAATTTCTGAGCAATCGTAACCCACTCAGAATGACCAGCACGGTTGATCCTTCATGCCCGACAACCCCAAGGGGTAGGGTGACATTACCAGCAAAATTGGCCGCAATCAGCAACATGATGAAGCCGATCGCAAATCCGATATTCTGTTTCACCACTTGGTGCGATCGCCGCCCCAATTTGACGGCCACGGCGATTTTCTCTAGCCGATCGGACACCAATACAATGTCAGCCGTTTCTAGCGCCACATCACTGCCGGCAATGCCCATGGCGATACCCACCGATGCCTGAGCCAGTGCGGGCGCATCATTAATGCCATCCCCAACCATCGCCACCGTCTTGTATTGCTTTTGCAGGTGTCGAATCAGGCGTAACTTGTGTTCTGGGAGTAGTTCAGCATAAACCTGATCCACTCCGACTGCTTGAGCAATGCTGTGAGCGGTACGCTGATTATCACCTGTCAGCATTATGATCTGTTCAATGCCCAGCTTTTTGAGTTGGGCGATCGCCCTTGCAGCTTCAGGTCGCACTTGATCGGCGATCGCAATCACCCCAATCGCCTGTTGCGCTTGAGCCACCCAGACTACGGTTTTGCCATCTTGTTCTAGCAAATCTGCTGATTGCACCAGTTCAATGGGGAAATCAGTAATGAATTGATTCACAAAATTGGCCGTGCCCACGCATACAGCCTGCTGCTGCCAACTCCCTGTAATACCTCGACCCGGATACGCCTGCACTTCAGTTGCCCGTGACCAGTCTAGATCTTGGGCGGCTTGCACAATTGCGGCTCCAATCGGGTGCTCTGAACTGGATTCCAGAGCGGCGGCAACTTGCAAGACTGCTGATGTAGAAAATCCTACTGCCGGAACGATCTGGCAAACCTGTAGCTGTCCAGTGGTGAGCGTGCCCGTTTTATCAAAGGCGATCGCCCGTACCTTACTAATCTGTTCCAACTGGGCACCGTTTTTGAACAAAATTCCCTGCCTCGCGCCATTGGCGATACCCGATAACAACGTGGGCATAATGGCTGCCATGAGCGCACAGGGCGACGCAACGACGAGAAAAATCAGCGCCCGATAGATTGTCGTTTCCCAACTCCACTGCAGCAGGAAAGGGGGTAGCACTGCCAGCAGCAGCCCCACCCCGACAATAACGCGAGCATAGCCATGTTCAAAGCGTTCAATAAATTGCTGGGAGGGGGGTATCTCAGTTTGTGCCTGCTCCACGAGTCGAATCACGCGCCGCAGTAGACTACTCTCTGGCGGTTGGTGAATTGTGAGTTTTAAAGCGCCATTGCCGTTGAGCGTTCCGGCAAAGACTTCATCCCCCACCGTCTTCTCAATCGGAATCGATTCTCCAGTAATCGCAGACTGATTCAATGTACTCAGTCCTTCCAATATCAAGCCATCGGTTGGAATCAGTTCTCCAGGTCTGACCACAATCTGATCACCCAATGCTAATTGGTCAATCGACACTGATACTGCTTTGCCCTGTCGCAACACTTGTGCGGTATCAGACGTTAAGCTCATCAGACTGCGAATGCTGCGATCGGTGCGCTGCATGGCATATTTTTCCAAAGCACCACTGATGGCAAAAATCAGAATCAACACTGCCCCATCCACAATCAGGTAATATTCCTGTCGCCACAAGCCCAGTCCTGCGGCTCCCAGAGCTGCCACAATCATCAGCAGGTCTACATCCAGTTCTTTTTCCTGGATCAGCGTTGCTAAACCTTCACGGGCACTCTCATACCCGCCCACGACGTAAGCCGCAGGCAGAATCAACAACGCCAGTCCCAGCCATCCGAGGTGGAGGGCAATCCATCCGAGTAGTAACAGGCAGCCACAGAGGATCGCCGCAGAAGTCTCTGAGTTTTTTGCTACCAATTGAGATAGACGCAATGAGTGAAGCATGAGCCGTGGGTAGAGAATTCTCTCACCCTAAACTTTTACATTAGTGTTAATGTCAAGCGTTGGTAGCGATGAGACTGCGATAGAATACGGAAAACTCCCCACCCATGAGCCGACTCCGCGCCGCTGGACTTGAACCAGATCTATAAACATGAGTACGTTTACCATCAAAGAATTGACGGATGCGGTTGGCAGCGGTATTACTCCCCGGATGGTGCGGCATTATCACCAGTTGGGATTAATGCCACAACCTGTGCGATCGCCTGCAAACTACCGCCTGTATACTGACCAGGATGTGCAACGCCTGCAACGCATTGTGGCACTGAAGCAGCAGGGTTTTCAGTTGTCCCACATTCACAAACTATTGGAAGCGGAGCCAGAAGCGGAACAAGCCACGCTGATGGCACAACTTCAGCAGCAGTACCAAACCATCATTCGCCAAATCACTCAATTGCGGCAGACGGCAACGGCATTAGAAGGGCTGTTGGGGCGCGATCTCCCTTGTCAAACGATGCAAGCTGAAGTCTTCTCCCAACTGAAATTGCTAGAGGTAGAAACACAGACGGGGGTGGGTGGATTGGAAAAACTTTGGTGCGGTTTAGATGCTCAAGTTCATGCCCATCCAGAAGCCTTTCAGGAATCGCTTCAGCGGTTATTGCCTGACTTGTCAACTCGATCGGAAATTGAAGTGGATCTGCTCTCCAAGCTGGTGCTAGCATGTGGTGATGTCAGTCTGGTGCCCTTCGTAAAATTGGGGAATCGGGCGATCGCAGCGGGTCGAGATGCGCTTAAATCTGGCTGCCCGATTGTGACGGATATTCCGGCAGTGACGGCAGCATTCGATCAAACCCGCCTGGCACATCTCAGTTGCGCCATTAAAACGCTGATTGACAATCCGCACATCACAGGTGCCGCAGAAGCCGAGCAGGAATTTTGGCGGCATCAGGGATGGCGTGAGCGACTAGAACACATTGTGGACGGGAGTGTATTGGTGATTGGCTATGCACCGTCCGTACTGCTGGCAGTGTGTGAAAATATGGCCAATCAAACGCTGCGACCCGCGCTGGTGATTGGGATGCCGATCGGCTTTAGTCATGCCCCGGCTGCAAAACGACAACTGATGCGATCACAAGTGCCTTTTATTACGATCGAAGGGGCCTTGGGTGGCGGGCTACTGGCAGCTACGGCACTGAATTCCCTCACAGAATCTTTAATTGCGAAACCCGATTGTCACTGTTACCTAGCCACTTAACGGACTCGTTCAGCTTCTCTCATTTCTAAATTCTGGAGTACTTCTTGCATCCTTTGAGGCGATACATGTTACTCTCTGCTTCACTGAAGTCCAGGATTATAGTTTCACCAGAAACAATGAAGATTACCTAGAAAACGGGGAATTGTCCTTCAAGCTGTCATCTCAACCCACAAAATATGGAGTAGTTTCTCCAACCGTGAAGTGCAAGCAAGGACGGCAGGTGTTCTACACCCTACAAGATCATCATGTGCTCGATTTCTATCGAGCAGTGATTGAACATTTAAGTAAGACAACCGTATAGAATGTCCTGCTATGCTCAAGCTAACGTTGTCCAAACCCTTGTCCGCGTCCGACTTTCGACCAAACCAATAGTTCGCCGTTCTGCCCCCCGGCTGCAAGTTGGTTTCCTTGAGGATGCCAGGATAGACAGGAAAAGCCATTGGGTGCGCCATTGAAAACTTGAGTCTGGCGTTTCGCCTTTTGCCACAAACAAACCCAACCGTCTGCTGCTGCTGAAGCCAGTAAAAGACTGTTCGGTTGAAATTCAATGGACTGGATTATTTCTTGATGCCCAGCGAGAACGCGACTGTCCCAGCCCTGGGCTGCGTCTGCTTGCTTTTCCCAGATGACCAGCCCTTCGACACTGGAAGCCGCCAGGAGCGGCGCACCCGTTTTGGTCAACATTTTTGACCAAGCAAGTTGACGGATCTTGCCTGGAAAACCACGCATCACCCAAGGCAAAAGCGGTTTCTCCCATTCCAGTACGGTGATGGTGCGATCGAGATTTCCCGACGCGATGTATTTGCCATCGGGCGACCAGGAGATCGCCAGACTTGCTGAAGGAATCGTGAGCAAATAGGGGTCATCATCCCAGTCGTCTGCCGTCCAGATTTTTACCCCCTGATACCCGCCCACACTCAACCGCTTGCCGTCAGGATGCCAGGTGATATCCAGAACTGAAGAAGTGTCGAAATTCAGGGTGGTAACGACAGCGCCGAGCGTGGCGTCCCAAACTTGCACATACTTTCCCAGGCTGAAGGCAAGGAGATTCTGGGTGGGACTCCACGCCAAGTGATCCACCCAGGCGGTCGCATTGCCGAGCGTGGCGATCGGTTCAGGGGCTGCTGGCTGCATATGCCAAAGGTTGACCCGTCCATCTTGTCCGCCCGTTGCGAGGAATTGCCCATCCCGCGAAAACGCCAGACAGTCCACCGATCGCCCGTTGGCTGGTTGTAAATTGGTCCTTTCTAAACCCCTGCCTTGGAACAGCACCACTTCCCCTGCGGCAGAACTAGCCGCTAAGGCATTGCCATCCGGCGTGTACGCGATCGCCGTGACATAATCGGACAGCGTTCCCTGCCAGTGTCGCTCGAACTCACCCTGGTTCTTTGTCCTTAAACCAAACATGCCCGGAAATCCTCTCGCAGTTGAGTTTCATTCAAGTTGCGACCAATGAAAACCAGTTCATTTTTGCGGGCTTCTCCTGGCTTCCAGGGGCGGTCGGCTCTGCCGTCGAATAGCATGTGAACGCCCTGAAACACAAAGCGTTGGTCTTCGCCAGCGATCGTCAAAATCCCTTTCATCCGAAAAATGTCCGGTCCTTGGGTTTGCAGCAACTTACCGAGCCACGCATTGAGCTTGTTGCCGTCTAATTCACCTGCTGCGACGATCGCTACCGAACCGACCGTTTCATCATGCTCATGCGCCGTTTCGTTTAAGAATTCTGGGTCAATTTCCAGGGCACGATTCAGGTCAAAGGCACCGATGCCCAAGAGCGCCTCCATCTCTAGTTCGGCGTTGCGGGTGCGATAGATTTTGGCAAGGGCATTCATGCTCCGAATCCGGCGTTCCAGTTCGTCTAGCTCCTCTGGCATGACCAGATCAGTTTTGTTGAGCAGCACCACATCGGCAAAGGCAATTTGTTCCTGCGCTTCTTCCGCTTCCCAGTGCTGCCAAATATGTTTAGCATCCACCACCGTTACAACTGAATCGAGATTGGTCTTCGCCTGTACGTCTTCATCCATGAAGAAAGTCTGAATCACGGGAGCCGGGTCAGCCAGTCCCGTTGTTTCAATCACCAGATGGTCAAACTTGTCGCGCCGTTTCATCAAGTTGCCGATAATCCGAATCAGGTCGCCCCGCACGGTACAGCAGATGCAACCGTTGTTCATCTCAAAAATTTCTTCGTCAGCATCAATCACCAATTGATTGTCAATGCCGACCTCGCCAAATTCGTTGATGATGACGGCAACTTTCTTACCGTGTTCGTGGGTGAGGATACGGTTGAGAAGTGTCGTCTTCCCGGCACCCAAATAGCCCGTGAGAACGGTTACAGGGACAGAACTTGGAATATCGGCAGCTACCATCGGTCACGCCTCTTTGTCTAAAGAACGATAATCATTCTCAAATTATAGATAAAAGCTGGGATTCAGCAAGTGTTTTGGGTTAAGGCGGAGTTCTGGCAATTTAGGGGTGAAGAAACCGAACTTTAGCAGGGAAGAAGGTGTGTCACAATGCCAACAACTCACTGATGCAGTAATTTTCAATGCCACCTACACCATCCGACCCACCAGCCAAAAAGTTCACCGATGCAGTGATCCGATTTTTCTGGGGCGCTGTCGTTGGCTGTTTCCTGGCTTTAATCCCCCTCTCCTATAGTTGGTATTTTCTTTCAGACGTTACGACAACTCAGATCTTTGCCCTCATTGCGTTTGGGGTGCTGGGAGGGATTGTCGGCACATTTAGCAATCTCCAGCAAATGGGTCGTTTCTTCGACTCCATTCCCTGGTTCTGAGTTTGATGATGGGTACAAATTAAGTCTGTAGGAACGGCAGTACGATCGCTGCCACTTCACTCGCCTCTTCCTCATGCATACCCAATGTTCCCGACAGCCGAACAGATTGAATGTTGGGTAATGCTGCCAGGGCTGCCATTTCAGCTTTCGATTGCGGGGGTGATTGTTCGCCGATTACAACCAGAGTAGGCATGGTGAGCGATCGCCCCACGGTCAAAAACTCGTCTCGATTAGCCATCGGGTCCAGGGTTCCCGTCACAAAGGCGGCTGGGGCAAACCGTGCCCCCGGTTGCTGGGTAATCTGGTGCTTGGCTTCTATAAAGTCTGGGGTAAGCCGTGCTTCATTCACAAACACATGGCGACGATACATGAATTTGAGAAAACCGGGAGTCGTATTCAGCCCGTAAAGAAATTGCCCCAGACCGGGCGATCGCACCAGTTCCCGCACCCCATCCCGCACAGGTGTTGGCGCACCCATCGCGCATAGTGGACCCTTCCAGGTCGGAGCCACCAATACCAGTTTTGAGACAAGGTTGGGCTGTTGAGCGGCTTGCATCGCGTATCCAGCGGCATGTCCGGCAGCGACAACGGCGATCGGTTGCTGAAAGTGGACGCGAACAAAATCCTGAAGGAGTTGACGGTAGAGGGCTGGTCGATAGTCCAATGAGGGGCGAATGGCTTGCGCCACGCTTCGCGGAACGCTCTGTCCAAATCCTAACCAATCCATTGCCACCACTTGAAAGTGTGGGGCTAACTGTTCGGCAATCCCCTGCATTTCGCCGCGAGTAGAAACCGTGCTAAAGGCAGGCAGCAGCAGAACTGGAGTGCCACTGCCGCGAGTCTCGTAGGCGATCGCAAAAGTCTGATTCTGCCATTGCCACTGGAATGTTTGAACCGTTCCACCAATTTGAGCCGCTTTCGGCATCAGTGTAGTCGTCATAGTGGCACCTTATACATTGCTAAAATAGGTTGCTACATTGAAACTACCACCAAACATATCCTCCCCAAGCCAGAATTGAGGTAAACACAATCGCAGCGATCGCCTGATTCCCGCACAAATGCAGATGTTAAAATTAACGTCAAGCAATGGCTCAGATTTTTATGGCGAGAAAATCTAAAGGCTTCGGTGAAATTCTCAACCAACAACGGGCGGATAAAACCCATCAAAAAGGACTAGAGAAGTTGCAGCAGAAGGTTCAGAAAGGACCTTTGGGCGACAAATTTGCGGGTATGGTGACAAATCCGAAAGGTGAAGCCAAGATGTCTGAGGTTTTGGAGGAATTTGTTGAACCTTATCTAGACTTCGCTCAGAATCGGAGTCAACAGGAAAAGTTGTTCAGCATTGCCGTGATTGCCTGGAACTTAGCCATTATGCCGGAGAATGAGCGGCAACCGATGATTGACCAGTTGATCAAAGTGGGCTTGAAAGGGAATGACCCGTTAGCTCAACAAGATACGCGGGAGATTATTGACGAACTCATTGCTCGAAAACAGAAATTCTTTGCCAAGAATAAGCGGTATATTGTTGATTTTCAACTGCAAGATACAGGCAAGCAATTTCACCTTTCTGTTGCATCCATGTTATCAAATCCCCTCGTTAAGCCATGACTTATCAAAAAGTGCTAGATGCCTTGAAGTAGCCATCACGCAGCATCTGATTGACAAGCTCATTCAAGATTGCGAGACCCTTGCGGTATCTACAAAGCAGCACGCTCTGCCAAGAGTTGCACAAACGCTTGATGCATGGGGTCAGCAATTCCAGTTTGCAGCCCATTCAGCACCTCCTTCATCCTACCCTCTAATAAGGCTGGTACGTTCAGCCACAATCCGGGAAACACGCTACTGCGAATCATGCCATCGGCATCCGGTTCAATGACAACAAATTCCTCTGCTTGCAGCCGAAACCAACTGAAGCGATTCTCAAAGGTTTGCCAGACCAGATACTCCTGTACCCCATTGCGGCGATAGGCATTCTGCTTGGCTCCTAAATCGATCGCTGCACTACTGGTGGCAATTTCCGCCACTAATTCCGGTGCCCCTTCAATGTAGCCACCCTCACTAATCGTTGAGCTACCGCCAATTTCAATCCGCAGCAAGGCATCCGGTTGGGGTTCGTTATCGAGATCTAAACGTGTCGTTGTGTTGTCGGCAGCACTGACCCCAGGAGTTGCTGCCCAATAAACTGCTAACCAACCGACTAAGGCAGCGTGAGGTGTACCGTGAAAAACTCTAACTGGGGATGCCACGTAAACCACTCCTTCAATTAATTCCGCTTTGAATTTTTCCGGGGTCGCCTCATAGCGGCGCTCAAACTCAGCACGAGTCAGGCGATCGCCACTCTCCAGGGGGGGAATCGGCATGGAACGAGGAGGCTGTTGCAACACCATAATCAAGCTCTAGAGCGATGAAGGAGATAGCATCTATTTTAGTCAATAAGTGCTTGACTTCCCGTAGACCAGACCAACAATTCGCCTTGTTGTCCGCCTGCGGCTAAATGGTGTCCCGTCGGGTGCCATGCCAGACAGGAAAAGCCTGCTTCTGCTCCTTCCAGGACTTGAGCCGCTTCCAGGGCGGCTTGCCACAGAATAATCCAGCCATCTTTGGACAGTGAGGCAAGCCATCCCGTTTTGGGTTGTGAAATGCCATGTTTCTTTCGCACTTAGCTCCAGAATGGATTTTAGGGTCATGGTGATGCCTCTTCAAGACCGATGCCAACGGCTTTGTCCATCGGGTTGATCAATTAAAGTAATGCCCATTGCTTGCAACTCATTGCGAATGCGATCGCTTTCGGCATAGCGTTTTTCCTGCCGTGCCTGTTGCCGTTGTCGCAGCAGAGATTCAACCCAACTGACATCAATGTCTGGTTCAAGGATGGAGGCTGGCTGAACGTCTAAACCTAAGATCTGTGCCAGGTGAGTCAGGGTTTGCAAACGCTGTTGTAACTGCCTATCGGTTAGCTCTGACGACCCCTGATAGCTGCGTAAATTGAACTCCCGCTTCAGTGCCTTGGCGAGTTCAAACAGCACGGCTAATCCTGCTGCCGTATTCAAATCATCGTCCATTGCCGTTTGAAAACGATTGATCGATTCAGCGTCCATTGATGGGGAATCAAGGGGAGTAGGGAGTAGGGAGTAGGGAGTAGAACTATCCCATTCCCCATTCCCCACTCTCCACTCCCCATTCTCATACTCGTAACTGAACAAAAGCGCCTCTTTCAGCGTTTGCCAGCCATTCTCAGCGGCAACGATCGCGTCTTTCGTAAAGTCCAATGGTTTGCGGTAATGGGCTTGCAGCACAAATAGCCGAATTGCCATTGGGTCAACGGGTTGGGGATAGTCTGACCACTTGCCATCCAGCAATGCTTGAATGGTGGTGAAATTGCCCAGAGATTTGGACATCTTCTCACCATTCACTGTTACCATGCCATTGTGTAGCCAGTAGTTTGCCAACGGCTGACCCGTCAACACTTCCGACTGAGCAATCTCATTCTCATGATGGGGAAAGACCAGATCGCCTCCACCGCCGTGAATATCGATCGCCTCTCCCAAGCGTGCCCGAATCATGGCAGAGCATTCAATGTGCCAGCCCGGTCGCCCTTCGCCCCAGGGAGAATTCCAGGCAGGTTCACCGGGCTTTGCCGCTTTCCACAGCGCAAAGTCAAACGGGTCTTGCTTATGGCACTCTGGACTATGCAGGTCAACTCGTCCGCCTGCCCCCGCTTGCATCTCTTCCAGTCGCCGTCCAGAGAGTTTTCCGTACTCTACAAACTGCCTCACACTGTAGTAAACATCGCCATCCACCGCGTAGGCATAGCCTCGATCTGCGAGTGCTTGAATCAATTGATGAATAGCGGGAATATGCTCAGTCACACGGGGGTATTCATCCGCATCCAGAATGTTCAAGCGACGAATATCTCGAAAGTAGGCAGCAATGTAGCGATCGGCAATGGCTTGCATCGAACTGCCTTCTGCTTTGGCTCGATTCAGAATCTTGTCGTCAATGTCGGTAAAATTTTGCACATAGCGCACCTGATAGCCACGCCACTTTAAATATCGCCGCACCACATCCCATCCGATGTATGAGCGAGCATGACCCAAATGGCAATCGTCATAAACCGTTACTCCACAGCAGTACATCGTGACTTTACCCGGTTCGATCGTTGTGAACGGTTCTTTGCGACGAGTCAACGTGTTGTAAATGGTTAGAGTCATGATGGACGGAGATTGCCAAAATCAAAAAGTGAATATTGTTTTTAGACGATTGAGAACATCGTGAGTCCAATTCCGGCACACATAATCACAATTGCACTGACGATCGAGAGCTGCCGCCCTAACTGCTCAGGTGCAGCAAATTGATCAAGCCACTGTTTGGCATAAAGCACCAGTAGCCCGACAAAGACCAGCACCGATGCCATCCCAGCGCTAAAACCGCTGACCAGAAATAATCCGTAAGTGGTTTGGTGGAGCGCGATCGCACTCAGCAGCAAAACCAACGCCGAGGGGCAAGGCACCATTCCTCCCGCAATGCCCAAGCTAACGAGGGATGCCATAGAAGTATCAGCAGAGGGATCAGACGAAGGCTCGTGATGATGGGCTGAACCCACTTCATGATGATGGTGATGAGAGCAATGATCAGCTTCTGAATTCAGGCGGCGCTGAAGCAACCTCACCCCAACTCCGCAAACCGTTAGCCCACTGATTACACTCAGAACTGGATATAGCTGATCTGGAATCACATACTGTGAAGCGAAAAGTACCCCAAGCCCCAGCAAAAAGATGGTCAACGTGTGGGTAATAGTCGTCACCAGACCCAAGAGAATAGCGTGTTGAGGAGTGCCTCGCGCACCTACCAAATAGGCGCTAATCATGGTTTTCCCATGCCCCGGTGCCAAGGCATGAATGGCACCCACGCCAAAGGCGATCGCGATGCCTGCCGATATAGTGCCAAAGGAAGGCGGAGATTCGAGTAAGCCAGTCAGCCGCGAGGCATGATCCAGATGGGCTAGGATAGGCAGTTGTTGCATGTTGATGTCCTCACACCTTCAACATTAAGAGCGGTACAGGCTGACTCAATTGAGCCAAGCATACAATTTAAGCACTCCTTTTCAAGTATGATTAAAATGATAATCATTATCATACTAGCATGGACATCCACAGCATTCCTGCCCCGCCAACTCCCTGGTCGCAGCAACTGGTTGAACCGACGATCGATCCCAGTGTTTACATCCATCCATTGACCAATGTGATTGGGGATGTCCGTATTGGCGAACAGGTGCATATTGCACCAGGGGTCTCGATTCGTGCTGATGAGGGAATGCCGTTTTACATCGGAGCTAATGTCAACATTCAAGATGGGGCAGTCGTTCATGGGTTAGAGCAAGGGCGCGTCACTGGTGATGATGGCAACCCTTACTCGGTGTGGATGAGTGACAATGCCTCAATCACTCATATGGCGTTGATTCATGGTCCTGCCTATGTGGGCAAGGGGTGTTTTATTGGATTCCGTTCCACTGTGTTTAATGCCCGTGTCGGGGATGGCTGTATTGTCATGTCCCATGCGTTAATTGAGAATGTGGAGATTCCAGCGGGCAGGTATGTGGCATCTGGCTCGGTGATTATCCATCAGCAACAAGCCGATCGCTTACCCAATGTCCAGGAAGCCGATTCAACATTTGCCCGTCATGTCGTCAGCATCAATCAAAAACTACGTCAGGGCTATCTCTGCGCTGAAGATCAGGTCTGCATCGCTACCATTCGCAATGAACCAAACGGACACCCAACCGTTCAGCCTGCTTCTCGCAACGGACATCGCCCATCCTTACCTCTAGATGCTCAAGCGATCGCCTGGATTCGAGAGGTATTGAGCCAGAAATTTTATATTGGCGTGGAACAGGCGGATACGCGACGGTTTCGGGCAAATTCCTGGTCAGATTGCGGCGTGATTAAAGTGACGCAGGAAGAGGAGGCGATCGCCGCAGTAGCACAACTTCTACAACGTTATCCACATCAATATGTGCGTCTGTTTAGCATCAATCCTGGAACTCGACAGCGAGGTAGTGGTTTAGTGATTCAACAGCCCTTGGAGAAGTGAAGCAGTAAAGCGGTGGAGGAGAGAAGGAGGAATAAACAATTACCTGATTCCTCCATTACTTTGTTGAAAGTGAAACTGAATTAAAGAAACAACTTCTGGCTCCCGTATGGCAGGCAACATTGCCCACCTGCTCAATTTTTAATAGAAGCGTATCGGCGTCACAGTCGTAATAAAACGCTTTGACTTTCTGAATATGTCCAGACGTTGCCCCTTTATGCCACAGTTCTGCACGCGATCGGCTCCAGTAATGGGCTTCTCCTGTTTCTAAGGTTCGATGAATCGATTCACGGTTCATCCATGCCATCATCAAGACGGTATTGTCCAGATAATCTTGGGCGATCGCTGGAATCAAGCCCTGTTCGTTAAACTTAAGCTGTTCTATCCACAAAAAAGTTTGATTCATCGTCACAATCGGGTTAGACAATTATTCAATGTTTGAATCAAAAAGAGAGCATCCAGTTTGCGCCCAATCAGTACCATCTGGTTTTTTGGAGCAGCCGTCCATTCACTGTCATCAATTGTGAACCGCTTGCCACTGAGTTGAAACAGATGTCGTCTAGGGCTTTCAGCGAACCAGAGTACCCCTTTTGCTCGAAACACATTGTCAGGAAGTTGATAATCTAAAAATTGCTGAAATTTCTTCAAGGCAATGGGGCGATCGCTTTGAAAGGATACGGACATGAATCCATCGTTGTTCAGGTGCTGGGTGTTTAGGTTTAGTTGTGTTCCGGAGTCTAGAGAAGCATCAATTGTAGAAAGATTGATATCAAGAATTAGGGATAGCGGTACTTTACCGTGCTGCGATCGTAAAATCCGAGCACGCTCTTTCACAGAATGGAGATAATCTTCTAACTCTTTTACTCTTGATTCCGTGACTAAATCCGTTTTATTCAGCAGAATCATATCCCCATACAAGATCTGATTCATCGCGGCACCACTGTTGTAATGCTCAGAAGGCGTAAAGGTTTCGGCATCAACAACGGTCACGATCGCATCTAACTGGGTTAAATCCCTCAACTCTGTTCCTAAAAACGTCAGGGCGATCGGCAAGGGATCTGCCACTCCAGTGGTTTCCACAATTAAATACTCAATCCGATCCTGCCGTTCCAGCACCCGGTAAACTGCATCCGCTAAGTTGTCATTAATGGTGCAACAGATACAGCCATTTGTCAGTTCAATCATGTCCTCATCAACGGCAATTAAGAACTGACTGTCGATGTTAATGTCACCAAATTCATTCACTAAGACAGCGACTTTGTAGGCTTCAAAGTTTTGCAGGATGTAGTTTAACAGCGTTGTTTTACCACTACCTAAGAAGCCGGTGATGATGGTGACAGGGAGCCTGGTGTCGGCTGTTGAGAGATTAGACATGGAGCGTGGGAAAGGGGAGTAGGGAGTAGGGAGTAGGGAGTAGGGAGTAGGGAGTAGGGAGTAGGGAGTAGGGAGTAGGGAGTAGGGAGTAGGGAGTAGGGAGTAGGGAGTAGGGRGTAGGGAGTAGGGGGTAGGGAGTAGGGAGTAGCCCCATTCCCCATTCCCCATTCCCCACTCCCCATTCCCCATTCCCCATTCCCCATTCCCCACTCCCTATTCCCCCTTCTGCAACATCAACGCCACTTCTTTGGCAAAGTACGTCAAAATCAAGTCGGCTCCGGCACGTTTCATACTCGTCAGCGTTTCTAAAATCACCTTTTTCTCATCAATCCAGCCCTGTGCCGCAGCGGCTTTGATCATGGCGTACTCGCCACTGACGTTGTAAGCTGCCACAGGCAAATTCGTGTGCTGCTTGATCTGGCAAATAATATCCAGATACGCCAACGCAGGCTTGACCATCACAATATCTGCGCCCTCTGCAATGTCCAGATCCACTTCTTTAATGGCTTCTCTGGAGTTTGCGGCATCCATTTGATAGGTTTTCTTATCACCAAACTTGGGAGCAGAGTCCAGGGCATCGCGGAAGGGACCGTAGTAGGCAGAGGCATACTTGGCAGAGTAGGCGAGAATGCCCACATTGATCCACCCTTCCGCATCCAAGGCTCGGCGAATGGCCCCTACCCGACCATCCATCATGTCCGACGGGGCAACAAAATCGGCTCCCGCTTCTGCCTGCGCCAATGCCTGTTTCACCAGTACCGCAACCGTTTCATCGTTGAGAATAATGCCATCCTGCACAATGCCGTCATGTCCCTCACTGCTATAGGGGTCAAGAGCCACATCGGTAATGATCAAAATACTGGGAACGGCTTGTTTGATGGCTTGAACAGCGCGAGGAATTAAACCATCGGGGTTGTAGCTTTCGGTGCCAGCATTGTCTTTCTGATTGTAGGGAATCAAGGGAAATAGGGCGATCGCTCCAATGCCCAACTCATCTGCCTGCCTTACCTCATCCAACAGCAAATCCAGTGTGTAGCGGTAGCAACCGGGCATGGATGGCACTTCTTCCCGCTGCCCCTCTCCTTCCATCACAAACAGCGGATAGATCAAATCTTCGACTCGCAGAACATTCTCCCGTACCATCCGACGCAGGGTTTCCGTTCGCCGCAATCGCCGGGGACGATGGGAGATCGCTGGCACAATGGCATTGACTTGATGCCCAGAATCGGTGGAATCGGTTTCTGTCTGCGGAGTTTGGAGTGCAAGCGTTGAGGTTTCAGTCAGGCTCATAGTATAATGAGAACGATTATCATTCGCTTATTCTACAGCACTCGCCGTGAAAAGTGACTCATCCTCTCAAGAAAGTGCAACCCATTCACCCCGCCTGACTCACAATCAGCAAGCAGTGCTCGATGTGTTGCACCAGCAAGCGGATGCCCTCTCCGCTCAGGAGTTATACAGTCTTTTGCGAGAACGACAGACGATCGGGCTGGCAACCGTGTATCGGGCATTAGAAACGCTGAAATTGCATGGATTGATCAAAAGTCGGATGGGTGCAAACGGTGAAGCGTTCTACAGTCTCGTTACGCCCGACCAGCACTATCTGACCTGTTTGCAATGTGGTCAATCCTTCCCGCTCGATCACTGCCCGGTACAGGAATTAGAAACTCACTTGCAGCCTTCAGTTCCGTTCAAAATTTACTATCACACACTAGAGTTCTTTGGACTCTGTGAACCTTGCACTCATCAAATTCCTTCGTGATTGCGCGGTTTCTCTCACCACAATCTAGAAATCTACTGAGAAACGCGACCTTCTACAGTTTGAAATCCTTTTCCAGAGCCATAGCGAACAGTCTTGAATTCAATTCGGTTGGAATTAGGGTGATAAAGCGTGTAAGTAGCTTGACCAGGAATACGTCCAACATGGCCAACGCCAACAATCTGCCGGGGTTTCACCTGGGTTGCTTGTGGTGAGACCGTTTGATCCAACGTCGTAATACTGGATGTCACACTACCCTGCTGAATCTCGTACTGGAACGTCAAACCAGAGCGACCACAAAAGAGAGTATTTGCATCCATTCGCATCAGCCGATCGAGCATCTGAATCGGGGATGTATCCGGAGTCAGTTCATCACTCACGCTGACACTGCTAGCATGAATCAGTAAGCAATCGAGTTCAAAGAAACCAAAGTCAAGCGATCGCACCCACTCCACCGTGTTTCGTGGAATTGCATCCCACAGGGTTTTCACCATTTCCACACCATATCGCTCAATCAGTTCAGTGGGTTCTCCGGTTCGTCCTAAGCCATGTAAGATCAGTAACTGTTCTTCCCACCATCCCTGACACACCTGAGGTACAGGCTCATTGACACGAGGGGATTGAATTCGCTGGATGACTTTGATGCTTGCAGGGGTTGCCGCAATCACATCACCCAGGATATACAGTTCTTCTACCGGGTGTCGTTGCCGCTTGATATCTGCTAGTACGGCTTCGTAAGCTGCTAAATTCCCTTCAATGCCACTTAAAATTGCCCAACAAGTCATCTGATGCTACACGCCTTTATGATTTGGAAATTGTCACCTATTCTGCAAATGCGAACCAGCCTGCGAAAATAAAGCCAGTATAAAACCGAGTTATTTTGGTGAAACCAGCTTGAGCTAACAACTCCAGGGTTCGTTCTTCTGAAATACATTGGATGTTTTGCCACACGCCGTCAGCAAGCTCATTGAGTCGTTGTGCTTCCATCCCTGCCATTTGTGCTCGTTTTTGCCATCCATCAATCAAACGCTTAAACCCCTCTGATTGCTTATCTCCATGTGCATCTACTAACACAAACGGGCTACCCGGTTGAAGCCGAGCCGCGATCGCCTTGAGGTAATCCAGCTTGGTGCCATCATCGGGTAGAAAATGCATCACGAGTAGGCTGGTTGCTGCGTTGAATGGAACCTGTGGCAGGTCTTGCACAACGCCCTGATGGAGAGTGACGCGATCCTCAATTCCCAAAGATTCAACCTTGGATTGAGCCACTGCCAGCATTTTTTCAGACGGATCAACACCCGTGAATTGCCAGGTTGGATGCGTTTGACTCAAAGCACTGATTTCGTTGCCACCGCCTGCCCCAACCACAAGAATATGAGCGTCATCCGTCAAATAGAGTTGGAATAAAGCTGTCAGCATGGTGAGCATTGCATCATAGCCCGGAATACTTTGCCGTACTGCGATGTCGTAATCAGCCGTTGGCAAATTAGGATTCTGATCAAAATCAAACGGGTTTTCGCTCATGGCTATCGCTCACACACATGAGTTGGATCATCGGCGCGTTCGGCAAACTCTATCCCCCTGGCTAAGCGCCACGCGAAGATCGGCGGTAGACCTTTTTCAATAATGGCAGCACAGGTTTTTTGATAGTCGTATTCCACTTCACGCAGCGTAATCTGATCCGTATCTGCGTCATAAATCACGTAGGTTGCATTGGGTCTACCATGACGCGGTTCTCCGACTGAGCCTGCATTGACAATCCGCTTCAAGGGTGCAGAAAAACTCATGTCTTCTTCTGATTTGCCTGTCGATTTAACTCGGATTTGCAGTTGTCCTGCATTGAGCGATCGCACGTAGGGCACATGGGTATGACCGCAAAACAAAATATCGGCACCCGTTGACAACACTCGCTCCATTGCCACAAACGCATCCACTTCTGGCAGCAGATATTCATGCTGATTATGAGGACTGCCATGCACAAAACACAGGTTGTCATCGCGCAAGCTCAGGGGTAGCTGTGCCAGATATTCCCGCACTTCAGGGTGAATCACCTGGTTCGTCCACTCATGCGCTAACTTGCCGCGTTTCTCTGCCAACACGGAGGGATAGCTACATTCACAAGCATTTAGCCCCTCCACAATATCTTCATCCCAACATCCCTGACAGGTCGGGATATCCAGAGCGCGAATCATCTCCACCACCGCATTGGGATGAGGTCCGTATCCCACTAAATCACCGAGACAATAAATTTTATCTGCGTTTTGATCGTCAATATCAGATAGCACAGCATTGAGTGCTTCATAATTTCCGTGAATGCAAGACATCACCGCGATTTTCATTAACGTTGCTCTCCTAATTGAATTTGATAAAGATGGGGAATGGGGAG